>DASVSK010001115.1:0-4475 GCA_036388135.1 Pyrinomonadaceae bacterium
GAAGGCGCGGCCGGGGCAACCGGCCGCGCCTTCGTCTCTAAGCGTTTGACGCCGAAACCGAATTCTTACGAGCGATCCTTAAAATCCAGGTTGGCCTCGACCGCCGAGTAGATGCGGAGGTACATCTTGGTCTCCTCGGGGATGAGCGTGCGCCAGGCCGAGCCGCCGCGCGAGAGGTACTTCGGCAGCTTGAACGGGTTCGAGTTGTAGCCGGCCGCCAAAAGCTCCTCCTGCGTCGCCAGACCCGCGCTCATCACCGCCTCGACCTCCTCCTGCTTGCGGAGGAAGTCCCAGGTGTCCTGCAAGTAGACGAGCATCGCCTGCGTGGCGTTCTCGTGGTCTTGCATGCCCTCGACGAAGTCCTCCTTGAGCCCGACGGCGGGGTGCTGCTCCCGGATGGCCTTGTAGGTCGGCGGAATCATCTGCACCATGCCGCCCGCGCCGGCCGAGCTGACCGAGTAGCGGTAGGTGTCGCCCGCGTTGAGGGCGTAGAGCGTCCGTATCTCCTCGAAGAGCGAGGCCGAGTCTTCGCTCAGGAAGCGCTTGTGATCCGTGTGCTCGACGTGGCAGAGGCGCTCGGCGACGTCGACGACCGCGGGGTCGATGCGCTCGCCCTTCGACGCGAGGCGGCGCGCGGCCTCGTCGAGGCGCTCGCGGACGTACTCGCCGCCGGCGCGCGCGACCGCGTCGTTCTCAACCGCCGGGTGCGCCGAGGTGTAGTAGGCGACCTCTTTCAGCTTCCCGCCCTTCTCGACGGGGTAGCGCACGACGAGCGGCTCAAGCTCGCGGCCCTTGGCGTCCGTCACGCGGACGGCCGTGTTGACGTAGTTGGGGCGCACGACCTTGACCTTCAAAGGCTCGCCGGCCGAGGAGACGGCGGTGAATTCGCCGTCCTTCTTCAGAAAATCTTCCTTCGAGGCGCGGAGCGTCTGCACGTCGCCGGACTTGTCGGCGACGGCGAGGGTCACGGAATCCAGCGAGTCGGCGGGGAGCTGCTTGAGTTCGCGCTTCGCCTCGCCGATGCGGCCGCGGAGGCGCTCGGCGGCGCGGTTCGACGAGGGCTTGCGGAGGTGGCTCGGCTCGACGCGCGTCTCGGACGGCGCGAAGGAGAGGCCGAAGAAGAGCGGCAGCCCGGCGTAGTTAGGTCCCAGAAACACGAGTAGCGGGAGAACAGAAAACAGCGTCTTTCTCATCGGCAAAAATCCTCGGATTTTAGAAGGGTTGTTACCGCCGGAGTGCCCGCAAACCTTGTTCGCGCCCGGAGACCTTGTTCGCTTGTTGCGCCCGCGTTGTGCGTTTATTGCAACAGTGTTCAGACGCCCGAGAGGGGCGCGCAGTTGTACCCGTTTGGCCGTTCAAGTTGGTGAAGGGTTACCGCACACAGCGCCGCCTCCCGGCTGCACAGAAACCGTCCGTTGCCCGCCCCCGAGCGCCTGTGCTAGGCTTCGGATACACCCCGCAGGCGAACATAACGAGTCAGAATCGGCCACGTCGGGAGAGAGTTTTTATGACCACGAAGACAGACGCGCCCGCCGCCGGCCGCGAGCGCCGGGAGCGCTTCGAGACCTCCTCCGGCATCCCGCTCCCGAACGACTTCAACCCGTCGAACACCGAGCCCGTCGATTACGAACGCGACCTCGGCGACCCGGGCGACTTCCCCTACACGCGCGGCGTCCGCCGCAACCTCTACCGCGGCCGCCTCTGGACGATGCGCCAGTATGCGGGCTACGCGACGGCCGAGGAGTCGAACGCGCGCTACAAGTTCCTCCTCTCGCAGGGGACGACCGGCCTCTCGGTCGCCTTCGACCTCCCCACGCAGATCGGGCTCGACTCGGACGACCCGCTGGCCGCGGGCGAGGTCGGCAAAGTCGGCGTCGCCATCGACTCGCTCGAAGACATGGAGCGGCTCTTCGACGGCATCCCGCTCGACTCCGTCTCGACCTCGATGACCATCAACGCGACGGCCGCCGTGCTGCTCTGCCTCTACGTCGCGGTGGCGAGGCGGCAGGGGGTCGCGGCCGACAAACTTCAGGGGACGATTCAGAACGACATCCTCAAGGAGTACATCGCGCGCGGCACCTACATCTACCCGCCCGCGCCCAGCTTGCGTCTCGTCACAGACACCTTCGCCTTCTGCGCCGCCGAGGTTCCCAACTGGAACACCATCTCGATTTCGGGCTACCACATCCGCGAGGCCGGCTCGACCGCCGCGCAGGAGGTGGCGTTCACGCTCGCCGACGCCATCGCCTACGTCGAGGCGGCCGTGGCCGCGGGCCTGAAGGTGGACGACTTCGCGCCGCGCCTCTCCTTCTTCTTCAACGCGCACAACAACCTGCTCGAAGAGGTGGCGAAGTTCCGCGCCGCGCGCCGCCTCTGGGCGCGGCTGACGCGCGAGCGCTTCGGCGCGCGCGACCCCCGCTCGCAGACGCTCCGCTTCCACACGCAGACGGCGGGCTCCACCCTCCAGGCGCAGCAGCCCGAGGTCAACGTCGTCCGCACGACCATCCAGGCGCTCGCCGCCGTCCTCGGCGGCACGCAGAGCCTGCACACCAACGCGATGGACGAGGCGCTGGCGCTCCCGACCGAGCAGTCGGCGCGGCTCGCGCTGCGCACGCAGCAGGTCGTCGCGCACGAGTCGGGCGTCGCCGACACCGTCGACCCGCTCGCGGGCTCCTACGCCGTCGAGCACCTGACGGGCGAGATCGAGCGCCTCGCCCTCGACTACATCGAGAAGATAGACGCACAAGGGGGCATGCTCCGCGCCATCGAGCTGGGCTACGTGCAGCGCGAGATACAGGAGGCCGCCTACCAGTACCAGCGCGCCGTCGAGTCGGGGGAGGCCGTCGTCGTCGGCGTCAACCGCTTCCGCTCCGAAGCGGAGCCGCCCGTGCCGACGCATCGCATCGACCCCTCGGTCGAGCGCGCGCAGGTCGAGCGCCTCCGGCACCTGCGCGCCCGCCGCGACGCCGACCGCACCGAGGCCGCCCTCACCCTCCTCGAAGACGCCGCCCGCGGCGCGGACAACCTCCTCCCGCGCATACTCACCTGCGTCGAATCGCTCGCCACCGTCGGCGAGATCAGCCACCGCCTCCGCCGCGTCTGGGGCGAATACCGCGAGGCCGTAACCGTTTGACGCGCGGCGAGGATGAAGCTGCGGAATGCCGGGGCGCTTGAAGTTCGAGCCGCCTCCGCACATACTCTCTGTCAATAATGTCACACCTGCTGGAAGTTAAAAATTTGCGGACTCAGTTCCCGACGCGCGCCGGCGTGGTGCGCGCGGTGGACGGGGTGAGCTTTCACGTGGGCGAGGGCGAGCTGCTGGGGCTGGTCGGCGAGTCGGGGTGCGGGAAGTCGATCACGGCGATGTCGGTGATGCGTCTGGTGGGCGCGCCGGGGAAGATTGTCAGCGGGGAGGTCTGGTTCGCGGGCGAGAACCTTCTGGCGGCGTCGGACGCGCGGATGCGCGCGATCCGGGGCGACGACATCGCGATGATCTTTCAGGACCCGATGACGTCCCTGAACCCCGTCTACACGGTCGGCGAGCAGATAGCCGAGGCGCTGCGACTGCACCGGAACTTAAACCGAAAGCAGGCGCGCGAGTCGGCGGTCGAGGCGATGCGCGAGGTCGCCATCCCCGACCCCGGGCGGCGCGCCGACGACTACCCGCACCAGCTCTCGGGCGGGATGCGCCAGCGCGTGATGATCGCGATGGCGCTGGCGTGCGACCCGCGCCTGCTCATCGCCGACGAGCCGACCACGGCGCTCGACGTGACCATCCAGGCCCAAATCCTGGAGCTGATAGACGAGCTGCGGCGGACGCGCAACCTAGCCGTGCTGCTCATCACGCACGACCTCGGGGTCGTCGCCGAGGTGGCCGACCGCGTGGCCGTGATGTACACGGGGCGCATCGTCGAAGAGTCGCCCGTCGAGGAGTTGTTCGCGCGGCCGAAGCACCCCTACACGGAAGGGCTTTTGCGCTCGGTGCCGAAGCTGACCGCGGCCGAGGTGAAGAAGGCCGTGCGGCTCTCGACCATCGAGGGGACGGTGCCGAAGCCGACGAACCTGCCCGAGGGCTGCCACTTCGCGCCGCGCTGCCCGCACCGCATGCCGCGCTGCACGGAGGGCGACCTCCCGCTCTACCAGTTGGAGGGCGGCGTCTCGGTGCGGTGCGTGCTCTACGATTTGACGGCGGCGGTCGCGGCGGACGCGCAAATCAACCGCATGGCGGAAGGGGGCGCGCTTGGAAGCGAGGACTAACGAGCGGGGGCAGACCGTGCCGCAGGCCGAAGCCTCGGCCGAGCGCGCCGAGGACGCGCAGGGCGTCGGGGCGCGCGAGGAGCTGGTGCGCGTGCGCGGGCTCTTCAAGCACTTCCCCGTGGCGGGGAGCGACGACGTGGTGCGCGCCGTCGACGGCGTGACGTTCGACATCTTCCGCGGCGAGACGCTCGGGCTCGTCGGCGAGTCGGGCTGCGGCA
>DASVSK010001116.1:0-3748 GCA_036388135.1 Pyrinomonadaceae bacterium
ATCGCGCCCAATGGCGAGACGGGAGGGGATTCGATAGCACGGACCCAGTCCATCAGCAGCGCATATTGCCACGCCGCCAGCGCCAGCGGCTGCGCGTTCGAGTTCCGCATGAAGGGAGGCATCTGCATCGAAGTCTCACTCGGCGACTCGGCTTGCCGGACTTCGAAAGGCTGGCGGACGAGCGCGGCCAGCCGGCCGGGGTTCTGCGCGATAAAGGCGCGCAGGTTTTCGAGGTCGGAGAGAACGCGGTGTCGCATCAGCGCATGTTTCGTCAGCGGAAGTCTGACGTTCTGCGTCTCCGGCTGGAGCGGGAACAGCCTGTTGCGTAATCTGTCACGCCCTCCCATGGCCCTGACGGGGTCGCGCGTTCTGTCGTTGGGTATGGGTGGGACCTGCTCGCTGTTCGGGAGCTGTCTGATTCCTCTTACCCGCCGCCAGAAATCTATATTGAACAGCGACGCGGTCTCGTAGACGCGCTCGAAGAGGTCTTGCACCCAGGCGTCGCGCTCGGCGGTCGTCATCGCGGCCGTCCTCTCGGCCCCGTCGCCCGCACGGTCGTTCAGCTCGTCTGCCAACGACAGGAACGGGCGTCGGTCGGGGGCGAAGTCCGGCGGCGCGACGAAGACGTTGGCGGCCGTCGTGAGCGTCCGGCCGTCGGGCCCGGGCAGCCGCAGGCTCGCTTCGATACGCGCCTCGCAGGTGTCGTCCACGACGCCGACCGACATCCTGTCGGTCGCTTCAGCCCCGTCGTACGTGTCCCAGGGCGCGTCGGGGGCATTAGGCGTCCCATCGCGCCCGTCGAATCCGACCCAGCCCGCGTCCGGATTCAAAAAAGCACGGCTCGCGTCAACCGGGATAAAGCTCCGCCCGTCGATGGTGACCGGCTGCGCGGTCTGCGGCGGGCCGTACATGTGACCCTGCGCCGGGGTGAAGCGGAATCGAATCACCTCCACGTTCAACTCTTTGGGCCAGTCGGTCGAACCTTCCGCGGGTTGTGGGCGGCTCTTCATGACCTGAAACGACCCGAACGGGATGCTCCGGCCCGGCGGGATCATGCGGCTCTGCCCGTCCAAATCAGGCGGGCTGACGGCCAGTATCAGCGCGGGCGAGTTGTCGCTGGCCCGCACCTGTAGCGATGGGAAGGTGCCGAATTGCAGCGCGGGGTTGTGGGTGCGTCTGGATGCCTTCCAGTTCTGCGCGTTGACCTGGAAGACAAGGTCGTCGGACGTCGCGCCGTGGGCGGCCAGCAGCGCGGGCGTCAACGGCTCCTCATGCCACGTCGATGGGTCGCTCGTCGAATCTCCCAGCAACGCCCAGACCTCGAAGAACGGGCAGACGGGTCTAATCAAAGCCCCGTCCCGAAACTGGAGCACGACGTTCTCGGGGTTGACCGGCTCGACCGTGCCGTCGGCCTGCACGGTCAGGGACCAGTCCGGCGCGACCGTCGTTTCGCCGCTGCTCCGAGGGTTCGGCGACTCCACCCATTTGAAGGCGACCTGCGGCGTGGTGCTGCCGCCGAGACGCGCTATCGCAATCGGCGGTGTGATGAAGAGCGATTGGATGGTCTCTGCCAAGTGCGCACTCCTTTCATCCTGATTCAAGCGGCGACGGGGTCGAGCACGAGAAAGTGCGTTGGCGGGCGCTCGGCCGTTCGAGTTGCCTGCACTCGTGCTTGTCCCGCCTGCTCTCCGAACGGGGGACACATGCATCGGGCGCTGACTTAATGCGGCGCGCCCTACGCGTGCCGGTGGCGTGGGGCGCGCGCTGAGGTCAGTCGCCGAGCGGGTTCAAGTCGTCCACGAAGAGCAGCAGGTCGTTCATGGTGAACCGGTCGGGGCGGTGGGCGGGCAGCGTGGGTTTCCAGCCGGCCTCTTTGAGGATTGAGTGTTCACTCCCCTCGACCAGGCCGTGGAAGGTCTCGGCCACGAGTCGGCCGCCCACGTCGCCCAGCCTCAGGCCGCCGTGCTTCACCTCCGCCTCCTTCAGGACGTAGAACCAGAGCGGAGTCTTCCGGTCGAAGCCCTGTGCGATGATCGTCGCCGAGTGCGGCCCCGACGCGACCTCGGCCGGGGTGAGCGGCGTGACTCCCAGCTTCGCGGCCACGTCCTGGCCCGTCGGCAGCCCCACCAGCCGGCCGCGGAGTAGGTTGCGCACGGCGAGGAACCTCAGGTGCGGTTCCATCACCAGACGGAACTCCGGCAGGTCCTTCAGGGCGTCGGCCAGCTTCGTGTCGATCTGCCGCGTAAAGTTGAGCTGCGGGTGGCGGACGCAGGTGGGCTGCTCGCCGAAGTCGAACATCCGCCGCCAGTCCGCAATCCAGTCGCTCGCCAGCGTCGGCTCGCCGCCCAGGTTGCCCGACACCTTGGAGAACTCGAAGAACAAGGGCAGGTCGGGGACGAACCCGGCCACGCCGTCGGAGCTGAACACACGGTTCCACTGATAGCGGCTACGAATCAGGCTGTGACCCGTGCGGTAGGCGGCCACCGAAAACTCGATGGGCATGCACAGCTTCTTCCCCTTGGGGGCACCCTTGGGGTAGAAGGACTTTCGGCCATTCCTGAGGATGTCGTCCATAAGCGCGGGGTCGACCAGACGCGGCACGAAGTCGTGGAGCACGACGGACTGGTAGTGCTGGACGACCGTTTTGCGCGCCTCCTCGAACAGCTTGGCCTTCTTGAGCTTGGTGGTCGCTTCGAGGCGCTCCACCACCTTGTTGTGGAACTTGAGGAACGCCAGGTGGAGTTGAGCCACAATCAGGTTTTCGTCGTTGCGCGGGTCGCCGATGATGGCGCGCTTCGCGTTCTCCGAGCCGTCGTCCGGGTTGCGCGGGAGGTCGTTCGGGAAGGCTTCGGTCACGTCGAAGATCGGGCGGCCGGTGGTCTCGCCTATCTTGAGGCGCACCCTGTCGGCCTCGTACAGCTCGCGGGAATTCTTCGGGCCGCGCCCGTACACGCTGTCGAGCTCAAGGGCCGGCGACCGCCCCTGCTCGATCTCATCCGCTTCGATCTCGCCGGCCGGGATGCCCGACGTGCGGTCGAACGTGATGTCGTGATCGACGAACTGGCCGAAGTAAGTGAAGCCGGCCGGGATGGTCGTGTCGCCCGACCCGGGCACGAACGGGTCCGCCAGTGCCTGACCGAGGGCGATGAGTCCCGCGTCGTCGGGCCGGAACTTCGGGAGCGTGGTGAAGAGCCGGCAGAACCGGAAGGCACGCTTCGCGGCGGCCTTGTCGGCGGCGGCCTCGGCCGTGGCGATGTCATGAGAGGCGGCCCCCATGGGCGCTAGCCCCCGCAGCCGCGGCGACGGCATGGCATCGGATATCAGCCCCTCGCCCTCGATGAAGAACTGGGTACGGCCGTGTTTACGGTACGGTTGTTCACTCATAAAGTGCTCCTTCGTGTTTCGTCCATCCGGGCGCTTACATCTCCGGGGGAGGACCCGGCGTTTGGTTGGTAACGGCTGAAACGTTCACGGCCTCCGGTCAGCGCCGCGGCGTCCGGCCTTAGCCGCGCGAGGGCCGGTCCTCCTCAGGGCGCGCGTCACCGTCCAACATCAGGAACGAGAAGTGGCTGCTCGGCCGCGTCGGCATCTCGTCGAACACCAACTCCTCGGGCCGCCTCGTGAGACGGAGCCTGTCGCTGCCCTCGTCCTGCTCGACGAACGTATCGAAGTGGGTGAAGTTGGCCTCCCGCAGGTCGAGCACCGGCTCCCGCGACTGCTCAAGCTTGTTCTTGAAGCCCACGGCCGT
>DASVSK010001117.1:0-2177 GCA_036388135.1 Pyrinomonadaceae bacterium
CTTACGAGGGGCGCGGCGACCGACCGGCGGCGAGGCGGCCGCCGGTCTACGCCCCGCTCCCGCCGTCCACGGGGCCGTCGAAAGCCACGACCTATCAGGGCCGCGGCTCGAATCAGATTGAAGTCTACCTGACGAACGACCTCACGCTGGTCAGGAGACCCGGCCACACGCTCCTGCTCTCGCCCACCTTCACGGCGGACGCCGACGGCGGCGGCCCGCCGGACTCGATCCTCCTGCGCTTCGTCTCCTTCTCGCACGAGCAGGTCTTCAGCGACCACAGCGCGCTGGCGATCACCGCCGACGGCGAAATTCGGTGGCCCAACCTCACGCTCTACAGCCACCCGACGCCGTCCGACACGCGCGCGCGTCACTCGGCCACGACGGGCGAAGACGGGCAGGTCGTCGAGACCGTCGGCGAGACACTACCCTACGAAGAGTTCGTCAGGATAGTCAGCGCCCGGAACGTGACCGTCATGCTCGGGCCGGACGTGGTCGAGCTGACCGCGGAACAGGTCGAGGCGCTCCGCGACATGCACAGAAAACTTCCGCCCTCGCCGCACGCGCCTAAGAGGACGCGCGATTAAGCCGCGGCTCGCGTCCGCGCGAAGCCTCGAACGCCAAACACACCTGCCGCGGAGCGTCACACGGATGCCCCGCGGCGAAAATTTATCCGGATAAGAAATCGGTAGGGTTCAGAAGCGGCCGCGGAGCTTGTCGTAGGTCGCGCGCAGGTCCTCGGGGATGACGCGGGTCTCGCCGACGGTCGTCATGAAGTTGGCGTCGCCGGACCAGCGCGGCAGCACGTGCAGGTGCAGGTGGTCGCTGACGCCCGCGCCCGCGGCCTGCCCGAGGTTCATGCCGAGGTTGAAGCCGTGAGGGCGGTAGATTTCGCCGAGCAGCGCCACCGCGCGGCGCGAAAGGTCGGTCATCTCGTCGGCCGTCTCTTTGGCTAGGGCGGGCAGATCGGCCGTGTGCTCGAAGGGGACGATCATCAGGTGGCCGCTGGTGTACGGGTAGATGTTGAGGATGACGAAATTCCGGACGGCGCGGTGGAGGATGAAGGAGCCCTCGTCATCTCCGCGCGCGGGGAGGGCGCAAAAGACGCACGAGTCGCCGTAGCCGGTCTTCTCGCCGCTCGCCCCCTTGATGTAGTCGAAGCGCCAGGGTGTGTAGAGCCTGTCCAAACTTCTTCCCCTTGCCGACCGAGTCCCTCGCGCGCACGGCTCACATCAGCGGAGGGGTCTGGCCGCCGCCGGCCTCGCCGCCCTCGGCCGCGCCAGACTCGCCGCCGCCGCCCGCCGCCCCGACCTCGGCCGCGGGCTGAGTCGCGGCCGCCCCGGCCTCCGCGCCGTGCGCGCCGTCCTCCTCGTTAATCAGCTCCTTCAGCTCTTTGCCGGGTTTGAAGTAGGGGACGCGCTTGGCCGGAATGTCTACGGGGTCGCCCGTCTTGGGGTTGCGGCCGCGGCGCGCGCCACGCTCGCGCACGCGGAAAGAGCCGAAGCCGCGCAGCTCGATCTTCTCGCCCTGATTGAGCGTGTCGATGATGCTCTCGAAGACGATTTCGACGAGGCGCTCGGCGTCCTTCTTCGTCAGCTCGGCCGCGCGGGCCACGTCTTCAACCAGTTCCGCTTTCGTCATTGTCTCCACCTCTCCGGCCTCTCGGTGAAAGCTCCCGCAGAAAAATCGCGTCAGATCGATGAGTAAAGGGGTACAAGAACCGGGCTGTAACTTAGCAGATACGGGGAACGCCTGACAAGGGCAAAACGTCGCGGAGCCAACAAGTTAGCGCGCATCAACCCGGTGCCGCGGCGGCGCGGAACGCCGACGCCGGGGTGAGGACGGGCGGGTCTGCGTCACGCCGTCCGGGCCGCATGGCGTAAGAATGAATTAACGTGGGCGGGCGGGACGGGCAGGACGGATAGGACGGGGAGGCCGATTCGAGATTTCAAAGTCGAGATTTCAGTCTCAAATCCTAAACGCTTACCCCGCCCGTCCTGTCCGTCCGTGTTAATTCTCGCTCCCGCCACACGCCGCGCGCGCCCGCCCGCGGTACTTAACCGTACAGGCCGGGAGGAAAAGAAGAAGCCCCGCGCCGAGTTTACGTACTCGGCGCGGGGCTCTTAAGTTTAACGGGTGACGACTAGCGGTTCTCTTCCCCCTCGGGGCCGCTGCCGCGC
>DASVSK010001118.1:0-5056 GCA_036388135.1 Pyrinomonadaceae bacterium
CCGAAGAGCGGCGCGAGCATTAGCGCCAGCGCCTTGGCGCCCGCCGTCAGCGCGCCGAGCGCGGACGCCTGGTCGAGCGGGCCGCGGTAGGAGCCGGCGAACTCCAACTGCTCGCGCATCGCGCCGCTCACCCAGCCGCCGACGTGGCCGCCCGCGAGGTAGAGGACGGCGACGGAGACGACCAGCAGGACGGCCGATGAGAGGTCGTGACTGCGCACGACCTGACCCTTGCGCCGCGCGTCGCGCAGGCGTTTGGCGGTCGGTTGTTCGGTCTTCTCGCCGGCTTGGGACATGGACAGCCGCGCCTCCCCGGCTTCAGGCCGTCTTCACCTTCTGGAGGATGCCGAGCAGTTTGGAATGGAGGTGTGGGTCTGAGGCGACGAACTCGCTGAGGCGCTCGACGAGGGTCGAGCCCTGCTCGGTGTCGCGGAACTTCTCGTTGAGGCGCGAGCGCACCATGAAGCGCGCCGATTCGCGCACGGCGGTCGCCGCCCCCTCGCTGCTCGAAAGGTTGGACGAGTCGGCTATCTGCGCGAGGGCCGCGCGCGCCGGGCTCGACGTGTCGCCGGAGCCGCCCGCGGCCTGCGCTTCGAGGTGCGCGAGCGCGGCGTTGAAGCGCTCGGCCTTGAGCGCCGCCTGTAGCTCCTTCGGGTCGAGCTGTTCGAGCGGCTCGGCTCCGCTGCTGAGGGGTGAACCGGGGCGGTTAACTTTCATCTCCGTCCTCGAACTACGAACTACTTGGCCGCGGCCGCGTCCGGCTGCGCCGCGGCGGCGCAGATCAGGTCGGCCGCTTCGAGCAGGGCGCGCGCCGTGCGCGCGTGCGGCGAGTCGGGCTCGGCCGCCATCACCTCGCGCAGCTCCTCTTCGGCCTCCTCGCGCCGCCGCTGGAAGAGAAGGCTCTCGGCCCGGTGGACGCGCGCGTAGAGGCTTTCGGGGCGCGCGCGCAGCGCCTCCTCGCAGAGCGCCTGCGCCTCGGCGAAGCGGCCGCGCTGCAACTCGACCGTGCCGAGCGCGACGCGCGGCACGTCGGAGTCGGGGAGGAGTTCGAGCGCCCCTCGGAAGACGGCGTCGGCGTCGTCGAGGCGGCCCGCCTCGCGCAGCACGAAGCCCGACTCCAGGATGACCCGCAGCTCCTCGTCGGACGGTCTGACGTGGCTGAGCCTCATAAGCGCACGCGAAAACTGTAGGGGGCCGGCCCGCGCGGGACGTGTCGAGCCCGCCGGCCGGCCTCACCCTGAAGCGCCCGGCCGCGCCGGGCCTACGACTTGAAGTTGTGGACGGCCGACATCTCGCCGTCGTGGCGCGCCTTCAGCAGGTTCGAGACGGTCGTGAACTCCTGCGTCTGCGTCTGCACGCGGTTCTGGATGGCGAGCATCTGCATCGACATCATCTGCTGCTGCCGCAGCATCTCCTGCATGTTGGTCGTGTCGACGCCGCCGCGGTTGATGAAGCCGCCGATGACGCTGCCCATGCCGGGGGCGACGATGTTGAGCGCGCCCGCGGCGATGCCGCCGAAGATTTTGGAGAACTTGCCGGGCTGTTTGGGCGCTTCCGGCGGGAGCGCCGAGGGAAGCGTGGCCGACTGGTCGGCCGGAACCTGATTAATCATCGCGTCGCCGTTAGTCATTTTTACCTCCTGGACTCGCTCTCACGCCCGAAAATAACTGCCTCACAAAGTCTCCGCGGGTCGGCCGGCGTCCGCCTCCCCGAGATTTCCGCACGGTGATGCTGCTTCCACAGAAGTTATCGGCGATTCGGGGGAAAAGTTTCCTCCGCCGCGCGATTTTTTTCGGGGGCGTTCGGGGGCAGGAATTTTCCCACGCTCTTTTAGCGCGTCGCGCCTTCGCGCCGCATCCCTTCGAGCGAGTCGAGGAGCGCGAGCGTCAGGGTGACGGCGCGCGCGGCGCGCGCGGCGCGGTCGGCGTCCTCGCGCGTGCCCTGCCGCACGACGCGCTCAAGCTCCTGGCCGGTGCGCGTCAGGCGTCCGCGCATCTCTTCGAGCGCGCGCGGGTCGCCCCCTTCGAGCAGGCGGCCGAGGGAGGGGTAGTGGAACAGGCCGGCGAGGTCGGCGGCCTGTGCGTCCGCGCCGTCGGCCGCGTTCGAGCGCGGGTCGTGCGGCCCTGCGCCTCTGCGCAACGTGGTCATCGAAGCCTCCTCCGACGCCTGTCGGCATCTTCTCAATTCAGACTGTGGGGGACGCTGTGATAGTATTGACGCACGCAGGCGATGTCAATCATGGAGACGCCGGGTCGGGGCAGGCCGGGCCGGCAGCGGCGGTCAGCAGACCCGTTAACTCTCGGACGCGCGCGCGACGGCCGGGGTCACGTCCGGCCCCACCGACGGCATGGCGATCAGACTCATCATCAGGCGGCGGGACGCGGGTCAGGGGGCGACGCCCGCCGAGCACACCTTTGATGGCCCGATCATCACCATCGGCAACGACCTGGCCGCCAGTCTCCACCTGAGCGACCGCGCCGTCGCCGCCGAGCAGGCCATCATCATCAGCGGCGACGACGAGCCGCCACTCTTCATCAACCGCGCCGACGGCACGCTGCTCAACGGCGAGCCGCTCGCGCGCGAGGCTCGCCGCCCCCTCTCGGACGGCGACATCATCTCCGTCGGCCCGTTCGTCATCAGCCTGGGGTCGGATAACGGCTTCGCCGCCGCCACGACGCCTGGACTCGGGCCCGGCGCGGTTGACGCGAACGACGGCCGCAGGCCGGCCGCCGAGACTCCCCCGACGCCGGACGCCGCCGCGCCCGAGGCCGGGACGTTCCCGCCCACTAGTTTCGCCGCCATCCTCGACAGCCTCCGCACGGAGGAAGACACCTTCTACTTTCAGGTGGAGACGGCGACCGGCGGGCGGCGGCGCGTCCCCGTCGAGGGCACGGGGATGCTGCTCGGCTGGGACGCGACGGGGCAGAACGTCGCGTGCGGCGACGCGGGGGCGGTGGCGACGGCGCGCGCCGTCGTCCACAAGGACTGGAGCGGCGTCGTGCTCCAGCCGGAGGGCTCGGGCGCGGCCGCCGTCAACGGCGAGCCGGTGGAGACGGCCCGCCGTCTGCGCAACGGCGACCGCGTGACGCTGCGCCCCGCGGCCGCCTCGGCGGGCGTCGACCCGGCGCGGAACTTCTTCATCTTCTACGAGCCGGCCTCGCTCGTCGTGCTCGACTCGCTGCTGCCCCAGCAGCAACTCCCGCCCCCCGTGGCCCAGCCCCCTTCCGCCGCGGCGGGCTCGGCGGCGGGCGCGCTGGTGCCCGCGCCCGCGTCGTCGCCGCCGGCCGTCCGGCCGCCCGGCCGCGCGCCACTGACTTCGCGCACGTACTTCGGTTATTTCACGTTCGGCGAGGTGGCGCTGATGGCGTGCGCGACGCTCGCCGCCGCCTTCATCATTTTTCTGATTCTCGAATACTCTTGAGGCGCGCGCCCCCGACTCCCCCTTTGTAAACCGTCCGTCGCCGTCAACGCTTTTTCGCCGGAGAGGGCATGGAAAAGATTCTCGCACAGCTCAGGTCGCTCTGGGGCGAGTTGCGCCGGGGAAACTTCTCGGGCGTGCTGTCGCGCTACAGCGACCTGCTGCTGCCCGTCGGCCTGATGCTCGCCATCGGGACGCTCTTCGTCCCGCTGCCGCCCGCCATCATCTCGGTGCTCATCGTCGTCAACCTCGCCGTCTCGGTCATCGTGCTCTCGACCTCGCTCTACATCACGACGCCGACGCAGCTCACCTCGTACCCGACCATCCTGCTGCTGACGACCGTCTTCCGGCTAACACTGAGCGTCTCGGCGACGCGCAGCATCCTGACCGAGGGGACGGCGGGCGGCGTCATCGAGGCTCTGGGACAGATCACGGCGCAGGGCAGCATCATCGTCGGCGCGGTGATGTTCGTCACCATCCTCGTCGTGCAGTTCATCGTCGTCGCCAAGGGCTCGGAGCGGGTGGCCGAGGTGGCCGCACGCTTCACGCTCGACGCCATGCCCGGCAAGCAGATGTCCATCGACGCCGACATGCGCTCCGGCCTCATCACGCAGGAGCAGGCGCGGCGCTCGCGCACGGCGCTCCAGAAGGAGTCGCAGCTCTACGGCGCGATGGACGGCGCGATGAAGTTCGTCAAGGGCGACGCCATCGCCACCATCATCATCGCCATGGTCAACATCGCCGGGGGCCTGGCGACCGGCATGCTCTCGCGCGGGATGACGTTCGCGCAGGCCGGGCACAAGTACACCATCATGACCATCGGCGACGGGCTGGCGGCCATCATCTCGTCGATGCTCATCACGGTCTCGGCCGGCATAGTCGTCACGCGCGTCTCCACCGACGAGGAGACGTCGAACGTCGGCTCCGACATCAGCCGGCAACTGCTGCGCAACCCGCGCCCCATCATGATCGGGGCGGCGCTGCTCGTCTTCATGGGGCTTTTGCCGAACATGCCGCACGTCCCGCTGCTCCTGGTCGGGGCGGCGCTCGGCGGCGTCGCCTACAGCCTGCGCCGGTCGCAGGCCGCCGCCGCGAAGGAGGAGGCCGAGCGGCAGGCGAAGGCGGGCGCGGTGGGCGGTCAGGACGAGTTGCAGCCGACGTTCGCCGTGCCGCTGGCCGTCGTCGTCAGCGGGGAGTTGTCGCGGCTCGTGGACAAGAACACGCCGGCCGGGGCGCGCTTCCGCGCCGAGCTGCCGAAGCTGCGCTCCGCGCTCTACTACGACCTCGGCGTGCTGCTGCCGAGCTGCTACGTCAGCGGCGACGCGCCGCTCGAACCCTTCAAATACTTCATCGCCATCAAGGAGGTGCCGGTCGTCTACGGCTCCATCCGTCCCGACTGCGTCTACGTCAACGACTCGGCCGAGCACATACGCGTCTTCGGCCTCGAAGGCGAGGACGTGCGCAACCCGGCCGACTTAAAGCCCGGCGCGTGGATACCGGCCTCGCAGCGACCCCTAGCCGAGATGGCGGGCCTGAAGGTCTGGGAGCCGGCCGAGGTCATCACGCTCCACCTCTCGATGGTGATGCGCAAGTACGCGCACGAGTTCGTCGGCATACAGGAGTCGCAGGCGCTGCTCGACT
>DASVSK010001119.1:0-6747 GCA_036388135.1 Pyrinomonadaceae bacterium
ACGCGGCAGAGTTCCGAGTCGTCGGACGCCTCGGCGGCGATGGGCTGCGTGTGGTAGGGGTCGCCGGAAAGCTCGCCGGTCGCCTCGCCGAGCACGCCCGTCGCCTTCGACCCGGCGGCGGCGGGCGGCACGCTCGTGTGCTCGGGCGAGAGCGACGTGTGCGCGCGCCCGCGCGCCTTGCGCACGGCGCGGAGGAAGTCCGAGGCGGAGGCGTAGCGGCGCTCGGGCTTCTTTTCGAGCGCGCGCATCACGACGCGCTCGACCGCCTCCGGGACTTCCGGGTTCAGCTCCGAGGGCGTGCGCGGCGGCTGCTCGCGGTGCGCGCGGAGGATTTCCGTGCGCGACCAGGCGTCCTTCGAGCCCGCGCGGCCGCCGAACGGCGGCTCGCCCGTCAGCATCTCGTAGAGGATGACGCCCAAGCTGTAGATGTCGGAGCGCTGGTTGAGGTGCTCGCCCGCGGCCTGCTCGGGCGAGACGTAGCGCGGCGAGCCGTAGGCGATCTTCGACGTGTCGGTCGCAGACGCCCCCACCAGCTTGACGATGCCGAAGTCGGTGACCTTGATGCGGTCGCCGTCGGTGACCATGATGTTCGGCGGCTTGAGGTCGCGGTGGACGATGCCCTGGTGCGTCGTGCCGCTCTCGTCGCGGTAGACGAAGCTGTGCGCGTAGGAGACGGCTTCGAGTATCTGCTCGAAGAGGTCGAGCGAGCGCTCCAGCCCGAGCCCGCCCTCGTGCTCGGCGATGCACTGCCCGAGCGAGCGCCCGTCGACGTACTCCATGACGATGAAGTAGGTCTGTTCGGAGACGATGTAGTCGTAGATTTTGACGACGCCGGGGTGGTCGAGCTGCGCCTGGACGTACGCCTCGCGCTCGAAGCGGTGGCGGAGGCGGCGCAGGTCGTGCGAGCCGCGCGGGTTGATCGACTTGATGGCGACGACCCGCGGGAGCTTCTCGTGCCTCCCGCGGTAGACGACGCCCATCCCGCCGCGCCCGACGGGCTCTTCGATGACGTAGCTGCCGACTTTCTTCCCCGATTCCATCGGATACCCGGCTGGGGCGCTTAAACGGGCGAGGGCCGTCATCAAAAAAGGCTTTGACTGGTGTTATAGCAGAAACGGGGGCCGTTGACATCAGCGGCCTCGCCCCCGCCGCCGAAAGGAGAAGCGCGGCGACCTTCAACGCGGTCGCCGCGCTCCTCGAACTCACGCCGGGGGCCTCTAGGCCGTCTTCTTCTCTTCCTCGTAAAGGTCGCGCAGAACCTCCGCAATCGGGGGCGGCACCACCGGCGTCGGGGTCAGGGCGGGGCGCTTGCCGTGCAGCGTGTGCAGCCCGCCCTCCTCCCGCGCGCGCGCGGCCGCGGCGGAGGCCACCGCGTTCTGCGGCCTCGCGCCGAGTCGGGCGCGGCTCTCTTCGAGCATGGCGGCGGCGCGCGTGTGGCGCGCGCGCTCGAGGCCGCGGATGGCGGCCGTCGTCTGCGGCGCTTCGGCCGGCTCGCGCTCGATGCGGCGCAGCACCTCGACGTAGCGCCGCAGCTCGGACGACGGGTGCGTGCGCGAGTGCTCGTCGCCCGCCTCGTCCTCGACCAGGAGCGACAGGCTCTCGGCCGCCGCCTCGTGCTCGCCGACGCGGTGGTAGAGCGCGCCGAGCGCGAAGTAGACGAGCGGCGGCGGGTCGGCCATCATGTGGAGCACGCGCTCGCCCTCGCCGATGACCTGGCTGACCTCGAAGCCGTACCAGCGCTTCTCGTCGTCGCGCAGGATTTCGTTGGCCGAGACGTAGAAGTCGAAGATGTTCTTGACGTCCTGCTGCTCGGAGCGCTGGACGGCGCGCCAGACGAAGTAGACCACCGTGGCGAAGAAGAGGATGACCGTCAGCGGGATGCCGATCACGCCCAGCATCGCCATGATGACGACGACCGCGATTATCCTCTGCGCCGTTTCCTGCCCCTTAGTCATAAAGCTGGAACTCGGAACGACGAACGCCCGACGATGAACTAAAAAGCCCTCGGTCTTTCAGCCCAGCGTCCGGCGTTCGTCCTTCATCATTTAATTCTTCCCCTGATCTTCTCGCCCGCCTCCGGCGTGGAGAGCGCGCCGCCGAGGTCGCGCGTCGTCTCGCCGGCGGCGACGCATTCGCGCACCGCGCGTTCGACCGCCCCGGCCGCCTCCGCGTGACCCAGGTATTCTAGCATCAGCCCGGCACTGAGGATAGCCCCTGCCGGGTTGGCCTCGCGACGCCCGGCGAGCGGCGGCGCGCTGCCGTGGACGGGCTCGAAGAGCGAGACGCGCCCCGGGTGGATGTTGCCCGATGCGGCGAGGCCCAGCCCGCCCTGCAAGGCCGCGCCGAGGTCGGTCAGGATGTCGCCGAAGAGGTTGTTCGTGACCAGGACGTCGTACTGCGCGGGGTTCAGAACCATGAACATCGCGGTCGCGTCGGCGTACTGGTGGTTGGCCTCGACGTCGGGGTAGCGCCCGGCGACCTCCTTGAAGACCCTCTGCCAGAGGTCGCCGCCGAAGCGCTGCACGTTCGACTTGTCACACATCGTCACCTTGCGGCGGCCGCGCGCGCGCGCGTACTCGAAGGCCGCGACGACGATGCGCTCGACGCCCTTGCGCGTGTTCAGCTCCTCCTGCGTCGCCACCTCGTCGGCCGTCCCCTTCTTGAGAAAGCCGCCCGCGCCGCCGTACGCGCCCTCGGTGTTCTCGCGGAAGACGACGAAGTCGATGTCGCCGACCGCCCGGCCGCGGAGGGGCGTCAGCCGCTCGTGGAGCAGGCGGACGGGGCGCAGGTTGATGTAGAGGTCCAGGCCCCGGCGCATCCCGAGCAGGATGTCTTCGGCGTGCCGGTTCGAGGGCACGCGCGGGTCGCCGAAGGCCCCGGCGAGCACGGCGTCGAACTCGGCCGAGAGCATTTCGAGCGCCCCGTCGGGCAGCGTCACGCCCTCGCTCAAAAACTTGTCCGCGCCCCAGTCGAAGTGCTTCAGCTCAAGCCTGACGCCGTGCGTCTCGCGCACGCGTTCGAGCACGCCGACGGCCTCGTCGATGACCTCCGGCCCGATGCCGTCGCCCGGCACGACCGCGACTCTCTTCAACACGCTCGTCATCCTTCCGCCTTCACCCCCCCTCAGAACGGGATGCAGAGCACGGGCACACGCGCCCCGCGCAGGACTTTCTCGGCCGTCGAGCCGAAGAGCAGCTCCTCCGGCCCCGTCGAGCGCCCGCGCACGCCCATCACGATCATCGGCAGGTCGAGGTCGCGCGCGATCTTGAGAATCTCGACGAAGGGGCTGCCGACCACGATCATCCGCTCGATCTCGACGCCGCCCGCGTCGAGCCCTTCCGCCGCGCTCGCGAAGTTCAGCTCGGCCTGCGCGCGCATCCGCGCCGTGATGTCGTCGGTCGAGCCCATCCCGGCCGCGACCGCGTCCTCGACGAAGTCCTTGTCGATGACGTGCAGCAGCGTCAGGTCGCCGTCCGGCTCGGCGATGCCGAGCGCCACGCGCACGGCGTTGATGGAAGTCCGGGAGAAGTCCACCGGCACGAGGATGTCAGGAGCTTTCAGCATAGCGAGCCTCCAACGAAACGCGCGGGAGGGCGAAGGGCGGGGGTGGAAATGTAAGGCGGTGCTCACCGCCTCAAAACTTCGCCCCCCGCCTTTCGCCCACCGCCTTCTTCTTCGCCCCCTCGCCGCGGAGCCTGTCTTCGAGGCGCGGCAGCGAGGCGAGCACCACGTCGCCGACCGCCTTGAGGCTGGAGGGCGCGACCTTGTCGAGCGTGTCCTCGGGCGTGTGCCAGTGCGGGTAGGTGCCGAGCTGTATCAGGTCGACCGCCGGCACGCCCGCGCGCAGGAAGGGCACGTGGTCGTCGCCGCCGACCGATTCCGCGCGCTCGACGAAATGCCTCGCGTGGCCCAGCTCGCGCGCCGTCCGCCAGAGGATGTCGACGAGCCAGGGCGTGCTCAGCTCGTCGCGCCCCAGTTCGAGCTTTTCGTAGCCGACCATGTCGAGCAGGACGACGGCGCGCACGCGCCCGAAAAGGTTGCGCGCCTTCAGACGACTGACGTGGTGGCGGCTGCCGTAGGTGTTGTCGGGCGCGCCCGGCTTGCCGCACTCGTCCCACTCGCGGCAGACGGCCTCCTCGCCGTCGAAGAAGACGAGGCGGTAGGTGAAGCGCCCCGGCTTCCCGGAAAGTTTGAGGACGCGCGCGATCTCGATGAGCGCGCCGGTCGAGGAGCCGCCGTCGTTGGCCCCGACGAAGTCGAACTCCTCGAAGCGCTTCGTGTCGTAATGGCTGGCGATGACGATGGTGTCGTCGGTCTCGCCCTTCACCTCGGCGACGACGTTCGCCATCTTCACCCTACCGGCGGGCGTGTCCGCCACCCACTCTTCGAGCTTGCCCCCGACCTGTTCGACGATGTAGCGGCGCGCGCGTTCGAGGGCCTTAGAGCCGGAGGGGCGCGGGCCGAACTCGACGAGTTTCCTGACGTGCTCGAAGGCGCGCGGGCCGTTGAAGGGAGTTGCGCCGCCCGGCTGTTCGGCCGGCGCGGGACTCTGCCCGCCGCGCACGGACTGCGCCCGCGCGTGCGGGGCGGCCGCCGCGAGCAGCGTCAAACAGAGGAGAACGGCGGCGGACAAGGAAGGCTTGGCGCTCATCTCGGTCGGCGCGAGTGCGGACGTCTCACGCGCGGGCGCGGCGTCTCAGGCGGCGGGCCCGGCCGCGCCGGGGTCGCCGCCCGCGGGCGTGGCGGGCGGGGTCTGCGCGGCCGCGCGCCTGCGGTCGCGGTCGGCCTGCGAGAGACGGCGGCCGCGCCCCCCGAGCAGGTCGAGCCCCTTGCCGAAGAGCGCGAAGGGGATGTCAGCGGCGCGCACGAGCGTCTCGTAGGCCATCTCGGCTTCGAGCCCGGCGAGCGTGGCGAGCTTCTTACGTAGCGGCAGGCGTCGGAACTCCTCCTTGAACTCTTTGGCCGTCTCTTCGGTCGTCTCCTCGCGCTTGGCGACGGGGACGGGGCGGAGCGCGACGCTGCCCGCGCGCACGGCCCTCGCCTGGCAGGCGAGCCTCTCGCCCGAGGCGAGCCGCTCGGCCCCGAGGTGCTTCAGCTCGGCCTCCGTGCGCTCGGAGAGGAGCGCCGCGCCCTCCTCGACGGCGACGGCGCACGTGTCGCACTCGCCGCGCCCCCCGCACTCGTCGGGCAGGCGCACCCCCATGCGGTTGGCCGCGTCCAAGAGGTAAGTCCCCTCCGCGACCAAACCCGTGAGTCCACCTCCATCGGTTCTCCACTCGACGTTGACAGTCATACGACTCCTCGCACTCCGGCCGGTTAGATTGTCATCAGGGAAGACAGGTGAAACTTACATCACGCGCGGGGGAAAGGCAAAAGCAGTAGACAGTAGTCGGTAGACAGTAGACAGTAGCGCTCCGCGTCGCGGTCGTTGACGCTGACACCCGGAACGATTCGCCGGCCGCCGTCTTTCTACTGACTACTGACTACCGACTACTGTCTACTGCCTACTGTGTATTCGGCGCGGAGGCGAAGCGCATGCGGGGCTCGGCGGCGGACTCTTCGGGGTTGACGTCGGACTTGCGCTGGCACTGGACGCAGACGCCGAAGATGCGCAGGCTGTGCTGGGTCGGCTTGAACTTGTAGCGGGCGACGATGGCGTCCTGGATGGCCTCCAGTTCGGCCGAGTAGAACTCGATGGTCTTGCCGCACTCGGTGCAGATCATGTGGTCGTGGTGCGGGTGGTTGTAGTTGTGCTCGTAGCGCGTGCGGCCGTCGCCGAAGCGCACCTCGCGCGCGAGCCCCGCCTCGACCAGCAGCTTGAGCGTGCGGTAGACGGTCGTGTGCCCGACGTTCGGGTCCTCCTCCTTGACCAGGTGGTAGAGGTCTTCGCTGGAGAGGTGCTTCTCCGTCCGGAGGAAGACGTCGAGGATGGCGTCGCGCTGCGCCGTCCGCTTCAACCCGGCGCGCTGGATGTGCCGGTGGAAAATCTCTTTCTCTTCAGTCATAGCCCGCCGCTTCCGCCCCGCCCGCTCTGTTCCGTCTTTGCGGCCATTTTAACACGGCCCCGCCGCGCCCGCCCCCGAATTTTGAACGCCGCCGCGGCCGTGCTATCTTCTCGCCCAAGTGCCGGGGTGGCGAAATCGGTAGACGCAACGGACTTAAAATCCGTTGGCCGTAAGGCCGTGCGGGTTCGAGTCCCGCCCCCGGTACTTTTGATTTTTCGACCTCGCTGCCGCGCGCCCTTCTTCGACCAGTCTTCGGAGAATGAGCGCCCGGCTTCGAGCGTAGAGTTCCGCCCGCACGTACCTCCTCGACATCACCCTCGGCCCCGTCATCTTCAAGACTTCGCTTCCGCGGGTTGCCTGACGCCGTCCGCCTCCGGCGCGTGAGCCGCGCGCGCGAGCAGACCCGTGAGCAGCATCTCGACGACGCGCGCCGCCTCGGCCTCAAGCTCGGCGCGCCCGCCCAGCTCCCGCGCGCTGAGGCTGTAGGGGAGGAGCGCGTTCGTGGCCGTCAGGAGCGTGCGCGCGGCGTCGTGGGCCGCGCGGTAGCTGAACTCGCCCCCGCGCCGCCCCTCGCGCAGGACTTCTGAGAGGACTTCCGCCTCCTCCTCGAAGTGTCGGCGGCGGCGCGCGAGCAGACCCGGCCGGAGCGCCGCCAGGAGGTCGCTCAGGCTCTCGGTGTAGTGCTGCACGCTGTCGAAGCGGAACATCACGCGCGCGACGAGCATCCGACGCAGCCGCGCCG
>DASVSK010001120.1:0-8924 GCA_036388135.1 Pyrinomonadaceae bacterium
TATCTCTTCACTTTACCCCTCGGGCTCTGCCTTACTTGAGGTCGAAGAGCGATTTGAGCGCGCGGCGGAGCGCGTCGTCGCCGCCCTTCTCCAACTCTTCCAGCTCCTCCGGGGTCGCGCTGCCCGCGCCCATGTCGTTGACCTTCTGCCGGAGCGCCTCGCGCGCGCGCACGTACTCTTCGGGCAGAGCGCGCCCGCAGTAGTTGCAGGCCGGGCTCCCCAGCGCGAGCAGGCGGCGCTCGCAGTGCGGGCAGAAGCGGAAGTCGCGCGGCTCCCCCGGCGCGGCCGCCGCGCCGCAGTTCGCGCACTTCGTCGCGCCTGCTTCGAGCGCGCCCTGGCAGTAGTCGCAGGTCACGGCCATATAACTTGAGCGCCCGGCGGGCTGGCGGCGCTCAGGCCGCCGTGCCGCAGTTGCCGCAGAACTTCGCGCCGGGCGGCAGAGGGTTCTGGCAGCCCTTGCACGCCTTGGGCTCGACCGACTGCCCGCAGTTGTGGCAGAACTTCGCACCGCCCTGCACCTGCGCCTGGCAGCTCGGACACTGGACGGACGCGGCGGCCTGCGCCTGCGTGTTCGCGCCGCAGTTCTGGCAGAACTTCGCGGCCGCCGCGTTGGGCGTCGAGCACTTCGGACACGGCACGCCCTGCGCCGCCGCGCCGCCGCCCTGCCCGCCCTGCTGCTGCTGCTGTCCGCCTCCCTGCCCGCCGCCGATGGCGTTCGCCATCATCTGGCCGTAGCCGAAGCCCATGCCGAGCCCCATGCCGGTGCCGGCCGCGCCGCCCGGCTGCTTCGCCGCGTCGGGCATCGCCTCGGCCGCCTTGTAGCGCATGTACTTGTCCATGTCGCCGAGCGCCGACATCGAGGCGCGCTCGTCGATCTTCTTCTGCACCTCCTCGGGCGGCGTGATGGCCGAGATGAGCATGTCGACCAGCTCCAGCCCCTGCTTGC
The DNA here is from genome assembly GCA_036388135.1 of Pyrinomonadaceae bacterium. Taxonomy (GTDB): domain Bacteria; phylum Acidobacteriota; class Blastocatellia; order Pyrinomonadales; family Pyrinomonadaceae; genus QHXN01. The sequence continues at coordinate 947 of DASVSK010001120.1, forward strand.
TGAAGTCCTCGGCGACGCGCGCCTTGACCCCGGCCGCCAGCTCGTCGTAGTAGGCCGGGAGGTCGAAGACCGTCTTCAGGTTCTCGCCGAGCAGGTCGTTGAGGCGCGAGACGACGATGTCGCGCAGGTAGTCGCCCACGGACTGGGTCGAGACCAGGCCCCGCGTGCCGACGATGGAGGCGACGAAGAGCTGCGGGTCGGCGACGCGGAACGAGTACTTGCCGAAGGCGCGCAGCCGCACCATGTACAGCTCCGAGTCGCGGAACGGTATCGGCTCCTTCGTCCCCCACTTCATGTCCTGGAAGGTGTGGCGCGCGACGAAGACGACCGACGCCTGGAAGGGCGACGTGCCGCCGAAGGGGATGGAGAGCACCCGCGTCAGCAGGGGCACGTTCATCGTCGTCAGCGTGTGGCGGCCGGGCCCGAACGTGTCGAGCGCCTTGCCGTCGCGGAAGAAGACCGCCGACTGGTTCTCCTGCACGATGAGCTGCGCGCCCATCTTGATGTCGGACGAGCCCTGCGGCGGGACGCGCGCGACGATCTGCTGCCCCGTCTGGTCGAAAAACTGTATGACTTCGATTGCCATCTGGCTGCCTCTCCTTCTGAATTAGTAGACAGTAGTCAGTAGTCAGTAGTCAGTAGTAAATCAGTCGGCGGTCGGTAGTAAATCTTTGCGGACTGGGTCACCGGTGTCCGCGGCGGCGTCCGCCGTGCGGAGCCTACTGACTACTGTCTACTGTCTACTTCTTCAACCTGATGTCGCCGTTGGTGACTTTGAAGAGCAGCGCCTCGCCGCCGTCGCCGAGCCGCCCGGCGAGGCGGCGGCCCGCGGGCGCGCGCTCGACGCGCAGGCCGAAGGCGGCGTCGGCCTCGATGTCGCCGTCGAGCGTCTCGGCCTTGAGGACGGCGTCCGCGCCGTCGGCGAAGGTCGCCTCGATGTCGCCCTTCACGACCGAGAACTGCTGCGAGCCCTCGCGCTCCCCGGCCGCCTGAAAGATTATCGTGCTCCCCTTGATGACCTTGCTGCGCACCTCGCCCGACACGTCGCGGAACTCGACGTCGCCCGTCTTGACGTCGGCGACGACCGCTCCCGCGAACCCGCTCACGCGCACGTCGCCCCTGTCGGCCTCTATTTCCAGCCGGCGCATGTGGCGCGGCACGCCGACCTCGTAAGAGACGCTGACGGCGTCCGAACGCCCCGGCGCGGTCAGGAGCGTGACCCCTTCGTCCGTCTTCGACTCCAGCACGCGCGCCTCGCCGCGCTCGGCCGCCCGCCCGCCGTGCTTGATGATCTTGACGACGACCGAGTCGCCGTCGACGCCCGTGACGGTGACGCCGCCCCTGGACGAGTGGACGGCGAAGGAGGAGTCTTCGCCCAGCTCGTAGGAGCGCGTCAGGACCGTCGTCTCGCCCGAGACGACCGCGCCCGACTCGTCCAGCGGGAGCGGCACGCCCGCGCCCTTCAGCGCCTCCTGGATGCGTTCGCCGAGGTCGGCCGGCACGCCCGGCGCAGGCGGGGCCGGCGGGGCCGGCACGCCGCGGGCGTTAATCTTCCTGACGACGACGGGCTGCCGCGCCGCGCGCCACCAGAGGTAGGCCGCGCCCGACGCCAGCCCCGCCCCGAGCACGAAGACGACGAGCAGCGCGGCGAGCCACAGGCCGCGGCGGCTGCGCGCGGGCGGCCCGACGGCGAGCGGGTGCGTGCCGAACGGCTGGCCCACGAGCGGCGCGGTCTGCTGGAAGGTCGCGGGCGTGTGGTACGCGGTCGGCTGTTGCACGCCGACCGACCCCGTCTCGCCCCGCACCTGCGAGGTGGCGACCGCCGGCCCCTTCGACGGCCGCGCCCCCTCCGAGAAGAGCTGCGTCGGAGCCTCGCCCGCCTGCGCCGCGGCCCGCACGGGCGTCCCGCACCGGCGGCAGAACTGCTGCCCCTCGTACAGTTCCGTGCCGCAGTTTTGGCAAAGCTCAGGCATAAAGCAGTAGACAGTAGTCGGTAGTCAGTAGTCAGTAGAAAAACCTTCGCCAGTCCGGCGGTCAGCCCGAAAGCGGCGGCGCGCGGGGCGCTGCTGGCTACTGACTACTGTCTACCGACTACTCGTATTCAGCTAAACATCGGCTGCCCCTGCGCGTCGCCGGGGCGGAAGTTTTCGATGGCGCGGTAGCGCTCGTCGAAGGTGCGGTTGAGGTCGTCGGCCGAGCGCTCGACCTCCGCGGCGGCCTGCTTGAGGCCGTCGGCGGTCTCGGACTTCGAGCCCAGCTCGCGCGCCAGCCGCTCGAACTCCTCGACCTTCTCGACGAGCGAGAGGTCGAAGCGGTGGATGGCGTCGAGCTGCGGCTCCTCTATCTTGACGGCGTCGAAGAAGCCCGCGTAGCCGTAAGAGGCGAAGCGGATGCGGTTCTCCACCTGGTCGAGCTTCTTCAGCACGCGGTCGACGGGGCCGACCTCGAAGAGCCGCCCCGAGGACGAGAGCTCGCGCATCACGTCGGTCAGCGGCTGCTTGGCCGCGCGCAGCCGCTCGGCCATGTGCTCGCGGTGCATCTTGTCGACGTCGCGCCGGCGCTCTTTCGCCACGTAGCCGCTGTAGCCAGGTATCTTGTCGCCGAGCCGCTCAAGCCAGTTTCGCTGGTCGCTCATAAGAATCTCCGGAAAGGGTGCTGGGTTTTCGCGTGCCGGGTTCTTGGTGCCGGCTTTTAAATAATAATCGCCGAGCCCCGGAAACCCAACACCCGGTGGCCGACACCTGAAGCCCATGACTGATACGCCCCCGCCCGCCCGCGGGTTCGGTCGCCAGATTCTATCACCGCGGGCGGCGGCGTGGATATTAGTTGCGCCGAAATTGCGCCGCCGCTTATTATACTTTTCGGTCACGTCCCCGACAGAATTTCAACCCCCGCCCCCGCCGCGCGGCCGCCGAGCCCCTCGACGAGCCGCGCCGCCGCGTGACGGTCGACCCGGACAGGAGCTGAACGCAGTAGACAGTAGTCAGTAGGCTCCGCTTTTCGGGCGCTGCCGCTGGCCTCTGGTAAGACTTGCCGCCGAAGGGTTTTCCTACTGACTACTGACTACTGGCTACTTCTTCTATGGAGAATCGCCCGGCAGAGATCGCGCAGGCGTTCGGGGCCCCGGCCGACGGGGCGCGGGGGCTTTTGTCGCCGCACCAGTACGAGCTGCTCTACGAGATGACGACGCAGCTCCTGGCCGCACGGAGCCTCGACGAGCAGACCTCGCTCGTGCTCGACGCGCTGACGGCCGGGCTCGGGCACAGTGGCGCGGCGCTGGCCCTCGTCGACCGGACGCGCGGCGTCCTGCGCGTGCGCGGCGCGGCCGGCTTCCCGGACGACGAGGCGCTGACGGGGATGGAGATTCCGCTCGACTCGAACGCCCCGCACGTGCAGGTCGTCCACGACGGCCGCCCCGCCTGGCTCGCGCGCGAAGACGAGGCGGCGGCGGACTTCCTCCGGCAGGTCGGGGGCTCGGCCGACGTCCTCGCGCTCCCGCTCTTCGGCGGCCACCTCGCGCCCGAGCCGCGCGCGGGCGGCGACGCGGGCTCGCTGCGCGGGGGCGGCGAGGAGCGCTACAGGCTCCCGCAGTCGCTCTCGGCCGGCGCGCTCTACGTCGGCGCGAGCCGCGACCGCCTGGACGACTCGCAGCTCACGCTGCTCACGCGCTACGCCGACCGCGTCGGCTCCATCCTCTCCAACACCGCCAACGCCGAGCGCCTCGACTCGTCGGTGCGCAAGCTCCGGCGCGAGCGCCAGTGGGTCGAGTCGATTATGAAGTCGGTGGCCGACCCCATCGTCCTCACCAACATGGAGAACGAAATCCTGCTCCAGAACCGCCGCGCCGAGGAGCTGTTCAGCGACCGCCGCGACGCGGGCGAGGGCAGGCGCAGGGCGCTTGAGACGAACGACCTGCTCTTCTCCGCCTACCTTTCGAGCGCGGCCGTCACCTCCGAGGAGGTGGTCGGCCGCGACCTCATCCTCGTCGACCCCGTCGAGGGCTCGGACATCCACTTCGAGGTCATCTCGACGCCGGCGCTCGACGCGCGCGGCGAGCGCATCGGCCTCGTCTCCATCTTCCGCGACGTCACAGACCTGCGGCGCGCCAACGAGGAGCTGGCGCGCAACTTCGTCAAGCTCCAGCAGGCCGAGAGTGAGGCGCGGCGCGAGCGCGACCGCCTCGACCTGATACTCGAACACGTCGGCCAGCCCATCGCCGTCTGCGACACCTCGGGCGAGTTCATCCTCTTCAACCGGCGGGCGGAGCTGCTCTTCCAGGAGCGCGAAGGGATGCCGCAAGGGGCCTTGCGCGCCGTGCGCAACAACTCGTTGAAGCTCACCTCCTTCATCTCGGCGCTCGCCTCGGGCGCTGAGCCGGGGCGGCAGGCCGAGATAGAGCTGATAGACCCGGCGACGTCCAGCAGCCTCCCGATGGAGGTCACGTCGGCCGAGGTGGCGGACGCGAAGGGGCGGGTGACGGCCGTCGTCTCGGTGCTCCACGACCTCTCCGAGATACGCGAGCTGGAGCGCCGGCGCGTCGAGCGGCAGCTCTTCGAGTCGGAGAAGCTGGCGGCGGTCGGCCGCCTCGCCGCCTCCATCGCGCACGAGGTCAACAACCCGCTCGAAGCCATCAAGAACTCGCTCTACCTGCTCACGACGAGCAGGGACGTGGAGAAGAACGCCAGGTTTCTCGAAGTCGCGCGCAAGGAGACCGAGCGCGTCTCGCACATCATCCGCCAGATGCTCGGCTTCGCCCGCCGCACGGGCGAGGTCGAGTGGGTCGCGGTCAACCAGCTCATCGAGGAGACGCTCATCCTCGTCGAGAAGAGGATGAAGCAGGCGCGCGTCGAGGTCGCCCGCAGCTTCGACGAGCGGCTGCCGAAGGTGCGGGCGCGCGCCGACCAGCTCCGCCAGGTCTTCCTCAACCTGCTCCTGAACGCGCAGCAGTCGATGGAGAAGGGCGGGCGCATCACCGTGCGCACGTCCCTTTACGAGCAGGCGCTCCAGCCGACCGTCTCCGTCCGCATCAGCGACACGGGGCGCGGCATCGGCGAGGTCGACCTCGCGCGCATCTTCGAGCCCTTCTTCTCGACGCGCGCCAAGGGCACGGGGCTCGGGCTCTGGGTCACGCAGGACATCGTGCGCCACCACGGCGGGCGGATCGAGGCGACGAGCGAGGAGGGCGCGGGCACGACCTTCAACGTCATCCTCCCCGTCGACTCGCCGACGCTGTCTGACACGGATGCCGGAAAGAGATACTGACAGAAACGCCGCGGGCGAGAACGGCCGCCGCCCCGCGCGGCGGCCGCGGGTGCTCGTCGTCGACGACGAGGAGAACGTGCGCATCACGACGGCCGCCATCCTCGAACAGGAGGGCTACGACGTGGCGACGGCCTCGGGCGGGCGCGAGGCGCTGGAGATGGCCGCGCGCGGCCACTACGAGCTGGTGCTCACCGACCTGCGGATGGACGACATGGACGGCAGCGCCCTCATCCACGAGCTACAGCAGCGCCACCCCGGCGTCGTCACCGTCGTCCTGACGGGCTACGCCTCCATCGAGTCCTCCATCGACGCGCTCCGGCAGGGCGTCTACGACTACCTCGTCAAGCCCTGCGTGGTCGAGGACTTGAAGCGAACCGTGCGGCGCGCGATTGAGCACCGCGAGCAGCGCCGGCAGATTACGGAGCTGTCGAGCCCGGTGGTCGAAATCTGGGGCGGCGTGCTCCTCGTCCCGCTCGTCGGCACGCTCGACGACCGGCGGGCGTCGCAGATGTCGGCGGCGCTGCTGGAGGCCGTCCGGCGCAAGTGCGCGCGGGTCGTGCTCGTCGACATCACGGGCTCCACGGTCGTCGACAGCTACACGGCGTCGCACCTCATCAACACCGTCCGCTCCGTCCGCCTGCTCGGGGCGGCGACCGTCATCACGGGCGTCAGCGCGCGCGTCGCCGCCGACCTCGTCAAGCTCGGCGTCAAACTCGAAGATATCACCACGCGCCGACGGCTGGCCGACGGCCTGCGGCTCGCACTAGAATTGGTGAAAGAAGGGGCCGCGAGTTAGGGGCGGGGGTTTTACGGGTGAGAAGGTTAGTCGAAGACCGTCCCGGCCGCGGACGCCCGAGCCCCTGGCGAACCGGCGGCCGCCGGCCCCGACCTTTAACTTCCGACTTCCGCTCTTATGTCTGAAGAGACTCCGACACCGGCGCGGCTGCTGGTCGTGGACGACGAGGAGAACATCCTCCTCACGATCAGCGAGGTGCTGCGCCTCGAAGGCTACGAGGTGGACGTGGCCGCGAGCGGGCGCGAGGCCGCGCTGCGGCTCGACGCTGGCGTCGAGTACGACCTCGTCCTCACCGACCTGCACATGGACGACGGCGACGGCCTCTCGCTGCTCGAAGAGGTGCGCGGCCGCTGGCCGCTCACCATCGTCGTCGTCCTGACGGGCTTCGCCGCGGTCGAGTCGGCCATCGCCGCGCTCCGCCACGGCGCGTACGACTACCTGACCAAGCCCTGCATCATCGCCGAGCTGACGCACACGGCCGCGCGCGGCATCGAGCACCGCCGCCTGATGCTCGCCGAGCGCGAGGCGCGCGGCCGCCTCGAAGAGCTGAACGGCGAGCTGGAGAGTCGCGTCGAGGAGCGGACGGCCGAGCTAAGCCGCGTCAACCGCGAGCTGGTCGAAGCCAACCGGATGAAGGACGTCTTCCTCGCCACGCTCTCGCACGAGCTGCGGACGCCTCTGACGCCCGTCCTCGGCTGGGTCAACCTCCTGCGCACGGGCGCGGCGACCGACCCCGCGATGCTCACGCAGGGGCTCGACGCCATCGAGCGCAACGCGCGGCTTCAGGCCCGCCTCGTCGACGACCTGCTCGACATCTCGCGCATCGTCTCGGGGAAGCTCCGCATCGAGTGGGAGCCGGTGAACCTCTGCTCGGTGGTCGAGCTGGCGACCGAGCCCGCCCGCGCCGAGACACTCGCGCGCGGGGTAGAGCTGGCGGTCGAGACGCCCGAGTGCCCGCTCGTCGTGCGGGGCGCGCCGGTGCGGCTTCAACAGGTGGTGTGGAACCTTCTGTCGAACGCCGTCAAGTTCACCGCCAAAGGCGGGCGCGTGCGCGTGCGCGCGTGGCGCGCGGGCGACGAGGCGCGCGTCGAGGTCTCGGACACCGGCGTCGGCATCGGGGCGGAGTTTTTGCCGCACGTCTTCGACCGCTTCCAGCAGGCCGACGGCTCGACGACGCGGCAGTACGGCGGCCTCGGGCTGGGGCTCGCCATCGTGCGCGCGCTGGCCGAGCTGCACGGCGGCTGGGTCGTCGCGGAGTCCGAGGGCCCGGGCCGCGGCTCGCGCTTCACCTTCGGGCTCCCCTGCGCCGTCGCCGACGAGGCCGCGGGCGAGCCCGCGGCCGAGCCGGAGCCCGCGCCCGCGTCGGTGCCCGTGCTCGTCGTGGAGGATTCGAGCGAGACGCTGGAGCTGCTCAAGATGCTCTTCGCGCGCAAGGGCTACGAGGTCTTCGGGGCGGAGTCGGCGGCCGAGGCCGTCCGGCTCGTGCGCGAGCGCCGCCCCGGCATCATCATCTCCGACATCAGCATGCCGGGCGTGGACGGCTACACGCTGCTGGCCGAGCTGCGCCGCATGCCCGGCCTCGAATCCGTCCCCGCCGTCGCGCTGACCGGCCACGCCCTGGACGAAGACCGCGACCGCGCGCTCGCCGCCGGCTTCGCCGTCCACATCTCCAAGCCGGTCGACCCCGAAGAGCTGCTCCGCGTCGTCCGCCGCCTCACCGCCTGACGCGGGACTCGGCCCGCGCCGCCGCCCCGAAGTTTTATCTCGACACCCTTCGGCCCGGTCAAGTAGGATGTTGGTTGAGCCGCGCGCGCCACCACCCGGAGCCCGCGCGGACGACCCCGACGGCCTTACGCCCGTACCGAGCCAGAAGCGTCCACGTCAGACTCCATCCGCAGACCTCGTCAGGCGGGCCTCGCC
>DASVSK010001121.1:0-2567 GCA_036388135.1 Pyrinomonadaceae bacterium
GCCCTCGTAGAGTCCCTGCGCCTGTCGGAGGTGTTGCGCGCCCTGACCGGGGAACATGAAGGCGACGGGGCGGTCGCGCGGCTCTTCGGTGTCGGCGGCCGTCAGCACGCGCGCGCGCCCCGCCGCTTCGAGCGCGCGGACGGCGTCGTCTCGGTCGCGGCAGACGAGGGCGCGGCGGTGGCGGAAGACCGTGCGCCCGACCTTCAGGGTGTAGGCCGCGTCCGCGAGGTCCGCGCCCTCCTGCTCGCGCAGCCACGCCAGCAGGTTTTCGGTCGAGGTTTCGAGCGCCGTCGCGGTCTTCGCCGAGAGCGTCAACAGTTGCCAGGGGCGCGAGAGGCCGGGGGGCGCGGGCGCGGGCGCCTCTTCGAGGATGACGTGTGCGTTCGTGCCGCCGACGCCGAAGGAGCTGACGGCCGCGCGCCGCGGCGCGTCGCCGTTCTCCCACGCGGTCAGCTCCGAGTTGACGTAAAAGGGGGTCTCCGCGAAGTCGATGGCCGGGTTCGGCGTCTCGAAGTTGATGCTCGGCGGTATCTCGCGGTTCTCCAGCGCGAGCACCGTCTTGATGAGGCCGCCGACGCCGGCCGCCGCGTCGAGGTGCCCGATGTTCGACTTCAGCGAGCCGATGGCGCAGAAGCCTTTGCGCTGCGTGCTGCGGCGGAAGACTTTCGTCAGCGCGGTGACTTCGATGGGGTCGCCGAGCGAGGTGCCGGTGCCGTGCGTCTCGACGTAGCGGATGGTTTCGGGGTCGAAGCCGGCCATGGCCTGCGCCGCGGCGATGACCTGGCTCTGGCCCTCGACGCTCGGAGCCGTGTAGCTGACCTTCGCCGAGCCGTCGTTGTTGATGGCCGACCCCTTGATGACGGCGCGGATGTGGTCGCCGTCCTTGAGCGCCTCGGAGAGTAGCTTGAGGGCGACGACGCCGACGCCGCTGCCGAAGATGGTGCCGGCCGCCCTGGCGTCGAAGGCGCGGCAGTGGCCGTCGGGCGAGGCGAGTCCGCCCTCCTGGTAAAAGTAGCCGGCCTTCTGCGGCACCTTGACCGTGACGCCGCCCGCGAGCGCGACGTCGCACTCGTAGTTGAGCAGGCTCAGGCAGGCGAGGTGGACGGCGACGAGCGACGTCGAGCAGCTCGTCTGGACGATGAGGCCCGGCCCCTTCAGGTCGAACTTGTAGGCGACGCGCGTCGGCATGAAGTCTTTGTCGCTGGCGATGAAGACCTGAAAGCCGCCGCCGCCGTCGAACAGCTCCAGGCGCGTCGTGAGGTTGCTCAGGAGGTAGGTGTTCCAGGCCGCGCCGGCGTAGACGCCGATCAGCCCCTCGTACTGCTGCGGGTCGTGGCCGGCGTCTTCGAGCGCGTGCCACGCGACTTCGAGGAAGACGCGCTGCTGCGGGTCGAGCAGCTCGGCCTCGCGCGCGTTGTAGCCGAAGAAGGAGGCGTCGAACAGCTCCACGTCTTCGAGCAGGCTGCCGGCGGCCACGTAGTTCGGGTGGCGGAAGGTTTCGGGCTCGACGCCGCTCGACAGCAGCTCCTCCTCCGTGAAGAAGGTGACCGCCTCCGCGCCGCCCCTCAGGTTCCGCCAGAACTCGGAGAGGTTGCGCGCGCCGGGGAAGCGACCCGCCATCCCGATGACGGCCACCTCCCGGCCGGTTAATGATTCAAGCTCTTCCGACTCGCTCACGACTCTCTCCTGCTCGGCCGACGCCTCTGCGCCCCGAGTGCCTGCTTCTTCTTTTCGGCCCTGTCCTCGACACGCTCGAAGGCCGCCTCGCCGCCCCCGTCGCGGCTGAGGTACTTGGCGAGGGCGGAAACGGTCGTCGCCTCGAAAATGCTCACGACGGGGATGTCGACCCGGAACTCCTTCTTGAGTTCCGAGACCAGTTGAATGCCGTTCAGCGAGGTGCCGCCGAGCTCGAAGAAGTTGTCGTGTGCGCCCACCTGCTCGACGCCCAGCACCTTCCGCCACACGGCCGCGATGCGGCGCTCGACCTCGCTGGCCGGCTCCGCGTAGGCGCTGCTGACGTCGGGGCGCGCGCGCGACTCCTCCCCGCCGCCCGCGCCCTCGAACTCTTCGAGCAGGCGGGCGCGGGTCAGCGCGTCGGCCGCGCGAATCAGCTCGCGGGGCTCGCGCGTGGAGACGACGAGCCGCGGGACATTGCCGCCGGAGAGGATGCGCCGGAACACCTCGCCGCCCTTGCGCGGCGGGATGCCGTCGCTCAGAGAGCGCATCGCGGCCAGCTCGGGGGCGGGGCGCTGTGTGCTTTGCGCCGCGCGTTCCGCCACGCCGGGCTGCTGGAGCGCGCCGGCGGCCACGCGCTTCATCGAGAAGCCGGAGATGCCCACGACCTCGCGCCCCCCCTCGTCGAGGACGGACACGTCGCAGGTGATGATCTCGCGCCGCTCCCTCGCCTCGCCGCGGAACCTGACGTGGCTGTAGACCTTCTTCGGCAGCGGGGCGTAGACCGTCAGGCGCTCGTAGACGAGCGGGAGGTAGTCGCCCGCGACGAGAAACTGTATGAAGCCCGTGGCGATGTCGAGCAGCGACGGGTGCAGCTCGTAGAGGGCGAGGTC
>DASVSK010001122.1:0-1799 GCA_036388135.1 Pyrinomonadaceae bacterium
CGGTACAACATCGCGCCGACGCAGGAGGTTCTCGCCGTACGCGAGTCGCCGGACGGGCGTGAGATGACGCTCTACAAGTGGGGGCTCGTACCCGCGTGGGCCAAAGACGCGTCCGTCGGGGCGAAGCTCATCAACGCCAGAAGCGAGACCGTGACGGAGAAGCCTTCGTTCCGCGAGGCCTTCAAGCGGAGGCGCTGCGTCATCCCGGCCGACGGCTTCTACGAGTGGCAGAGGCTGGAGGGAAGGAAGCAGCCCTTCTTCTTCCGCATGCGCGACGAGAGGCCGTTCGGCTTCGCGGGGCTGTGGGAGAGGTGGGAGGGGGAGGGCGGCAAGGTCATCAACTCCTGCGCCATCCTGACGACCGAGGCCAACGAGGTGCTGCGGCCCGTGCACGACCGCATGCCGGTCATCCTCCACCCTGATGACTACGGGCTGTGGCTCGGCGCTGAAGCGCGGGAACTCGACCTCGTCAAAGAGATGCTGCGGCCTTACCCGGCCGAGGAGATGGTCGGCTATCCCGTCGGCTCAGGCGTCAACAGCCCACGCAATCAGGGCGCAGGGCTGCTCGAGCGTGCGGCCGTTAACTCGGCCTGAGGCCCGAACGGAGGAGACTAATTATGACCTATGCCCTGTGGATCGTTCAGGTGTTGCTGGCGCTCATGTTTCTATTCGCCGGTGGGACGAAGCTGGTCATACCGCCTGACGTGCTGGCGTCGATGGGCTCGCCGAACCAGATACCGCTGCCGGGGTGGTTCGTGCGCTTCATCGGTGTGGCCGAGGTGCTCGGCGCGCTCGGCCTTCTACTTCCGGGGCTCTTGCGCATCAAGCCTTGGTTGACGCCGCTGGCCGCCGCAGGGCTGGTCGTCATCATGATCGGCGCGGTGGCGCTCACGATGGCGGCCGACGGGGTCGCGGCCGGGGTGGTGCCGCTGGTGGTGGGGCTGCTCGGGGCCTTCGTCGCCTACGGCCGGTGGCGGTTGGCGCCGCATCCGGCGAGGCGAGAGATGATTCGGCGGAAATAGAGCTGAGGACTGCAGGAACAATTAAGGGGAGATCGAGATGACGACTGAAGGCAGCCGAGCCGCTGACGAAGCCCGGATACGCGAGTTGATTGAGGAACGCGTCAGGGCAATCCGCGCCAAAGACGTTGACGCGCTGATGTCGGCTCACGCGCCGGACGTCGTGATGTTCGACGCCCTCGACCCGCTGCGGTACGTGGGCTCTGAGGCGGTCAGGGAGCGCGCCGGGCAGTGGCTCTCGTGGTATCAAGGCCCGGTCGGCTACGAGGTGCGCGACCTGAGCGTCACGGCGGGCGACGAGGCGGCCTTCTGCCATTACCTCTACCGCGTGAGCGGAACGATGACCAATGGGAGCGAAGTCGACATGTGGGTGCGCTCGACCGTCTGCTTCCGCAAGACGGATGGCGCGTGGGTAGTCGCGCACGAGCACACGTCCGTGCCCTTCGACGCGGAGAGCGGCAAGGCGTCGGTCGACCTCAAGCCGTAGCGGCGCGCGGGCGTGGCGTAACCCGTCGGCGACCCACGCAAGGGGCTACAGTCGGGTCTAATCAGGATTACGAAAGGAACATCGCAATGTCCAAGGTTGTCGCAATCATGTCCATGTCGCTCGACGGCTACGTCGCCGACCGCAACGACGGCGTGGCCGAAGTGTTCGACTGGTATTTCACCTCGGGCGACGTCGAAATTGACACCGGAGGGTCGGACCCCATGACGTTCAAGGTTTCGGGGCCGAGCGCCGAACACCTTCGCGGTCTCACGTCCGGACTCGGCACCGTGCTC
>DASVSK010001123.1:0-3025 GCA_036388135.1 Pyrinomonadaceae bacterium
CGGGTTGATAGATTGGACGCTCGACGCCTTCCAGATTGAACGTTGCGTGCGCGGCTTTCAGCCGTGGCCGAACGCCCACACCACCTACCAGGGTCGCCGCCTCATCCTCTGGAACGCCGAAGCCGAAGCGCGCGAGGCGGGGTTGGGCGACGCGCAGCCGCGCGGCGAGGCGGCCGACGCGGCCGGGACGCTGGTCGTCGCGCGCGGCGACGGGCTGGTCGTGGCCTGCGGCGGCGGGACGACGTTGAGGGTTTTGGAGTTGCAGCCCGAGGGCAAGCAGCGCATGCCCGCGCGCGACTTCGTCAACGGCTCGCGCGCGCGGGCGGGGGAGCGGCTCGGTTAAATAAGATGGCCGGGCGCGCGCGCATCGTGGGGCGTGGTGAGAAGTCGGGCGGCGCGGGCCGCGGCGTCTCGCCCGCGCGCCGCGCGGCGTTCGAGATTCTGCGCAGGGTGGAGGACGAGGGCGCGTTCGCCGCGCCGCTGCTCGCGAACCTCCCCGAAGGGCTCTCGCCGGAAGACCGCGCCCTCTCTTACGAGCTGACGCTCGGCGTCCTGCGCCGCCAGTTGTGGCTCGACCGTACGCTGGAACATCTCTCCGGGAGGGAGGCGGGGAAGCTCGACGCGCCCGTCCGCCGCGCGCTGCGGCTGGGGCTGTTCCAGCTCCGCTTCCTGGCGCGCGTCCCCGCGCACGCGGCCGTCAACGAGTCTGTCAACGCCGCGCACGCTTACGGCTTCCGCTCCGCCGCTCCGCTCATCAACGCCGTGCTGCGCCGCGCCACGCGCGAGCCCGACTTCGACCCGGCCGCGTCGGTCAAAGACCCGCTCGAAAGGGTCGCCGTCGAGACCTCGCACCCGCCCTGGCTCATACGCCGCTGGGCCGAAGCCTTCGGCCGCGAGGAGGCCGAAGGCTTCGCGCGCGCCAACAACGACTCCGCCCCCGCCTCCTTCCGCGTCAACACCTTCAAGGCCGACGCCGACGCCGTCGTCGAGGAGATGCGCGCCGCGGGGCTCGACGTCAAGCCTTCGGGGGTCGCGCCCGGCGGCTGGCGCGTCGAAAGCGGGGCCGGCGCGTCGGGCGTGCTGCGCCGGCTCTCGGCCGGAGGGCTCGTCTACATGCAGGACGAGGCTTCGCAGTTGGTCTCTCAAGTGCTCGGCGCGCGGCCGGGCGAGCGCGTCCTCGACGCGTGCGCCGCGCCGGGGAGCAAGACGACGCACTTGGCGGCGCTGGCCGCGGGGCGGGCGCGCGTCGTGGCGGGCGACCTCTACGAACACAGGCTGCGCGTGGTCGGGGACGCCTGCGGGCGGCTGGGGGCGCGCGGCGTCAGCCTCGTCGCGCTGAACGCCGAAGGGGCTCTGCCCTTCGCGGACGGGGCTTTCGACCGCGTGCTGGTCGACGCCCCCTGCACGGGGACGGGGACGCTGCGCCACAACCCCGAGATACGCTGGCGTCTTTCGCCGGAGAGTTTCAAAGGGCTGCCCTCGGTGCAGGCGCGAATCATCTCCGAGGCCGCGCGCGTCCTGCGCCGCGGCGGCCGTCTCGTCTACTCCACCTGCTCGGTCGAGGGGGAAGAGAACGAGGAGGTCGTCGCCGCCTTCCTCCGCGCGAACACGGACTTCCGACGGGCGGAGGCGTCCCCCGCGCCCGCCCCGCTCCTCGCCCCCGACGGCGCGGCGCGCACCTGGCCCCACAGGGACGACGTCGACGGCTTCTTCGTCGCGGCGCTGGAAAGACAGTAGACAGTAGCCAGTAGACAGTAGTCAGTAGAAAAACTGCTTTGTTCCCGACCGTCCGGTGAACAGCGTCCGCCCCCGCGGAGCGGAGCCTACTGACTGCTGTCTACTGACTACTGTCTACTTTCTTCTACCTACTGGTTCCTTGCGGCTCGCGCGGGGCGGGTGTTAGACTGCGCCGGCTGTCCGAGGTCGGTTTTTGGCGGCAAATTCCCCGCCGAGTTGGTCTAAAGAGGTGTCGGAAGTTAGTGGCCTTGCGAAATATGCTGTCGGCGTTCGGTAAACTCGGAATCGTTGCGCTGATCGCCGTCGCTTTCGCCTTCGGCCTGCTCACGACCATCTACCTCTCGCTGCGCAGCCCCAACATACAGGTGCCGGAGGTCGTCAACCAGTCCTACTTCGACGGCGAGAAGACGCTCTCGAAGGCCGGCCTCGACATACGCGAGCGCGCCAAGCGTTACAAGCCCGGCGTGCAGCCCGGCGTCATCCTCGACCAGTCGCCGCACTCCGGCGACATCGTCAAGGCCGGGCAGACCGTCGCCGTCGTCGTCAGCCGCGCGCCCAAAGAGGGCGAGAAGCCGCCCGACGAGGCCGTCATCGAGGAGCGGCGCGACGAGCGCGGCACGGAGGCGCTCGACCAGAACAAGAACCAGAACGCGAACCGGCGCAGGAACGATAACCGTAACGCCAACGGCAACCGGAACTCGAACGCCGCCAACGCTAACTCCAACGCGGGCGGCCGCGCGGGGAACGCCAACAACGCCAACGCCGGGAACCGCAACACGAACGCCGCCCGGAACTCGAACCTGAATGCGAACGCCGCGCGCGCGCGGAACTCGAACCTGGGCGCGACGAACACCCGCCCGCGCACGACCAACAGCGCGCGCCCCGCGGGCTCGAACGCCAACCGGCAGCCGAATCCTTAAGCCGGGAGCGCGGACACGCCAGCCAGCCTTGAGCGCGAAAGCGCGAAGAAACAGTAACTTTTAACCTCAAAGTTGAAATAATAAGTAAGGACTTAAAGCGTGCCGCTCGCACGCCCCGGCGGGCAGGGAGGCTCACGACCCCGGCGAAGTTTTTGAGGCTGTTTCGATGATAGAGATTGCGCCGTCCATCCTTTCGGCCGATTTTACGCGGCTCGGCGAGCAGATCGAGGCCGCCGAGCGCGGCGGGGCGACCATCGTCCACGTCGACGTCATGGACGGCCATTTCGTGCCCAACATCACGGTCGGGCTCCCCGTAGTTCGTTCGCTGGCCCGCGCAACCCGTTTGCCCCTGGACACGCATCTAATGA
>DASVSK010001124.1:0-6339 GCA_036388135.1 Pyrinomonadaceae bacterium
CCGACCCCGATTGTTGGGGTGATTCACTGACCGCCGGCTTGTCGTTCTGCTGTCGCGCGGCACACGAGCGCGCGCCCGCGCCGCCCGGGCCGAATAAGATCAGAAACGCCATGAGACCAGATTTGAAGTTGCCCATTCCGACCTCCCCGGAAAAACCCTTGTGCCCCGCGTGATTACTTTATCCGAAAGCCGCCCGGGACAGTGCGAGTGGGAGACGTGCCCGGCGCGGGCCGACTTCCCGTGCGTGTAAAGCCGTCGCAGGGCTCCACGGAAAATGGAGTCGCCCGATTGCCGTTTCAACTAAATATGGACGGAAATCCATGTAAAAGCACGCCTTTATGTCACACGGGGGTCAGCCCTCCGCTGCGAAAATTATTGACTCTCTCCCGATACAAATATATAGTCGCACCATAATTATTTGCCTGAGGCGACGTTCACAGAATTCTCCCCGACCGGCTCGCCTGGTTTAACTTCTGAGACGTTCGCGCGAACAACCCCGTTCCGGGGCACCGCCCCGAGTGGCGGTAGAGTTTCGCACCACCTCTGCGTATTGTTGTTAACTTAAGTAAACGTCTAAGCCCGACCGTCCTTTCTGGTTCTGCCTTTGCGGACCCGGTAAAGACGGGGCCATCTGTCGGATGGCGCTGCCTTCGCTCACGTTCGCCGCCGGTTTCAAAACTTATCCCGGGGTGGAGCCCTTACGTCGTCAGGGATTAAGGGATTCGTCGCCCCGGAATTCTTCGTCATCAGGTGATTCAGAGAGAACGCCAATTTTCTGCTGTTCGACGGCCGGCTCGTAAGCCGGGCCGGCCGGACGTTGAACGGCAGACACCCGCCCAACGGTAAGACAATGCGCGACATTCTTCGTGCCCGACCGGGCAGAAGTTTGAGCGACCATGAATGAAAGGCAAGATATGAGAGCACCTCGCCCCAACACTCGCACCTTCCTATACCTGAGCTTCGCCCTGACGTTCGCGTGCATAATGCTCCTGTCCTCTTGGACCGGGTGGCAGGCCGCTGCGAAAAAGGTCGAACCGGGTGAACCCGCCGGCCGGCCCGCTCAGGAGCAGACGCAGAACGTCTCTTCCTCGGAGGTGTCGGAGGTCGCGGACAGCTCCGGGCCCGTCGCCGTGCTCGTCGAGTTAGCCGAAGCGCCGACGACCGTCGTCTACGCCGATAAGATGGACGCCTCGCGGCAGCCCCGCGAGGCGGCCGTCGCCGAAGCGACCGACGCGGCGCGGGCGCAACTGACGAGGATCAGCCGCGCGCAGGAGGCCATGGCGACCACCTTGCTGGGCGGCCGCTTCAACGCCAGGGAAATCTACCGCGTCCAGCGCGTGCTCAACGGCATCGCGGTCTACGTCGAGGCGGGCAAGCTCGACGAGCTGCGCAGGCTGCCGGGCGTCAAGGCCGTCCACCCGCTCGCGACCGAGTACCCGATGCTCTCGACCAGCGTGCCTTTCATCGGGGCCCCGGAGCTGTGGAACAACGCCGCCGGCGTGCGCACCAACGTGACGGGTGCCGGCATCAAGGTCGGCATCATCGACACGGGCATCGATTACCAGCACTCTAACTTCGGCGGGAGGGGTCTCCTCGCCGACTACCAGGCGAACAACCGGGCGACGAACGCCGACGGGTTCTTCCCGACGCAGAAGGTCGCCGGCGGTTTCGACTTCGCGGGCGACGCCTACAACGGCTCGGCCGCCACGGCCGTCCCCGACCCCGACCCGATGGACTGCAACGGCCACGGGACGCACGTCGCCGGCATCGCCGCCGGGCTCGGCGTCAACGCCGACGGCACGACCTTCACCGGCCCCTACGGGACCAACACCCCCTTCAACTCGCTGCGCATCGGCCCCGGCGTCGCCCCCCGCGCAGACCTCTACGCCATCCGCGTCTTCGGCTGCACGGGCGGCACGAACCTGACGGTGCAGGGCATCGAGTGGTCGGTCGACCCCAACGGCGACGGCGACTTCGAAGACCGCCTCGACGTCATCAACATGTCGCTCGGCTCGAACTTCGGCGTGCCTTCGAACACGTCGGCGCTCGCCAGCGACAACGCCGTGCGCGCCGGCGTCATCGTGGTCGCGTCGTCGGGGAACGCCGGCGACACCTTCTTCATCAGCGGCGCACCGGGCGTCTCCGGGCGGGCCATCAGCGTCGCCAGCACGCTCGACCCGGGGAACACCCTCAACCGGTCGCGCATCAACTCGCCGGCGGCCATCGTCAGGGACTTGGCCGTCAGCAACTCGCTCTACGGGCCCCAGACGTTCGACGTGACGGGCGACGTGGTGATCGGCACGGACGTCGCCGAACCCGCCGACCCGGGTGCCGGGCTGGTGGCCGGGACGACCACGGACGGGTGCAGCCCGCTCACGAACGCCGCCGCCGTCGCCGGCAGGATCGTGATGGTTGATCGCGGCAGGTGCGCCTTCGAGCAGAAGAGCAAGAACGCGCAGGACGCCGGCGCAATCGGCGTCATCATCGCCAACAACGCCGCCGGCCTGCCGCCCAACTTCACGGACGACCCGGCCATCACCAGCTCCAACACCGTCCCGACCGTCGGCATCTCGCAGGCCGACGGCAACGCCATCAGGGGCCAGATCGCAGGCGGCCAGACCGTCAACGTCACGCTGCGGCGTGTGAGCGGCGCCGACACCATCTCGGCCAGCTCGTCGCGCGGCCCCCGCGGCGGCGGCACGTCGGCGGTCTTCGCCCTCAAGCCGGACATCTCCGCGCCGGGCTTTGACATCACCTCGGCCCAGACCGGCGTCAGTTGCCCGGGCTGCATCACCCCGGCCCCGACGCCCGGCTTCATCCCGAACAACCAGCCCCTGACCATCGGCGGGACTTCGATGGCCGCCCCGCACGTGGCCGGCGTCATGGCCCTGCTCCGCGAACTCAACCCCACCTGGACGGTGGAGGAGTTGAAGGCGCAGGTGATGAACGGAGCCATCCGCGACATCTTCACCGAGCCCGGCGGCGCGGGCACGCGCCGCGGCCCCGGCCAGGTCGGCGCGGGGCGTGTCGACGCGCCGGCCGCCGCCCGGACGCAGGTCGTGGCCTACAACGCCGACGACGCGGGCCTCGTCAGCGTCAGCTTCGACAACGAGGTGGTTCAGGGCGCGACCAGGATCAAGACGGTCCGGGTCGTCAACAAGGGCACCACGGACGTCACCTACACGCTGGGCGTCGACACGGTGAGCAACGCTCCCGGGGTCACGTTCACGCTCCCGGGCGGCAACACCATCACGGCCCCGGCCGGGCGCACCGTCACCTTCCAGGTGAGGATGGACGCGGTCGAAGACCAGATGGATCACACGCGCGACCCGAGCGTGTCGCCCACCCAGACGGGGGCGTCCCCGTTCAACACCACCTTTAACAACTTCCCGCGCCACTACCTGACGGAGGAGGGCTCCTACATCACCTTCAACGAGGGTAGCGCCCTGCGGCTGCGCGTCCCCGTCTACTCGCCGGCCCGCCCGGCCTCGACCATGAGCGCCACCGACGTCATCACGAACGCGCTCGGGCCCGCAACCATCGTCCTCAGCGGGACGGACGTCTGCACCGGGACCCGCGTCTCCGGCCCGGGCTGCACGGGCACGTTCCCCGTCGACGTCGTCTCGCTGGTCAGCCCGTTCGAGCTCCAGGTCGTCAGCCCGCGTGACACCTCCATCTCGGGCGAGCAGGACATCCGCAACGTCGGCGTCGCCTACGACGCGGCGAGCAACCGCATCCGCTTCGGGGTCGCCAGCTACGAAGAGTGGTCGACGCCGAACGACGTGGCCTACAGCATCTTCATCGACGCCGACGAGAACGGGACCTACGAGCGCGTCGTCTTCAACACCAGCCCCGGCGCCATCGCGCGCCGCAACTTCGGCAACGCCGCCGCCAACGGCCAGGACATCTTCATCACGGCCGTCTACACGCCGCCGAGCAGCGTGGCCTGGAACGCGACGTGGCTGGTCAACGCCGTCAACGCGGCGCAGATGGAGACGGTCGTCTACAACAACAACGTCATGTTCCTGTCGGTCGACCCGGCCGCCATCGGGCTGTCGGCCGGCAACACGAACTTCCGTTACAAGGTCGAGACCTGCCCGGGCTTCGCCCCGCTGTGCAGCTCGCTGGAGGGCTTCGCCCCGAGCGACCGCGCCGCCGGGCCTTACCGCTGGGACTACGCGAGGCCCGGCCTCGACTTCGGCAATCAGGTCCTCGTGCAGGACCTGAACGGAAAGACGATGCAGGTGAACATCAGCCCCGACAACCTGAGCGCCAACGGCTCGCTCGGCGCGCTGCTGCTCCACCACCACAACACGCGCGGCACCCGCGCCGAGGTGGTCGCGGTCAACGAGCTGACGACGGCGGCGAGGGCCGACCTCGGCCTCAGCCTCGCGGTCAGCAACGCCTCGCCCACCGCGGGCTCCAACGTCACCTTCACCCTGAGCGTGACCAACAACGGCCCGGCGGCGGCCACCAACGTGAGGGTCGCCACCAGCGAATTGCCCATCGGGCTGACCTACCTCTCGGACGATTCGGGCGGCAGGTTCAACCCGTCCGATAGGATGTGGGAGGTGGGCAGCCTCGCCAGCGGCGCGACCGCCACCCTGAGGGTCGTCGCGGCCGTCAGCTCGGGCGAGTCGCCGGGCACGATCGTCGCGCGGCTCGCGTCGTTCGAACAGCTCGACGTGAACCCGGCTAACGACCAGGCGACCGTCGTACTCAACGCGGCGAACCAGGCCGACCTCCGGCTGGCCCTGGAGCAGAGCACGGCCGTCGCCGCGAGCGGCGACGAGGTCGCCTACACGCTGGTGTTGACCAACAACGGCGACGACACGGCCCACGACATCGTGGTCACCGGCGTCTTCACGCCGTCCGCGGTCACCTTCACGGGCGCGTCGGCGACACAGGGCGTCTTCGACCCGGCCACCGGCCTCTGGAGGATCGCCAGCCTCGGCAAGGGCATCTCCGCCAGGCTGACTTACAGTGCCACGACGCCGACCGGGGTGTGCAACAACTTCAGCAGCAGCGCCACGGTCACTTCGGCGACCTTCGACCCCGTCCAGAGCAACAACTCGGTGCAGGCGTCGACGAGAATCTCCGACACGCCGTGCGTGCAGTTCGGCGCCGCGAGCCAGACCGTCGCCGAGGGTGCCGGCCGGGTGGACGTCACCGTCACGCGGACGGGCAGCGCCCTGACGCCGACGTCCGTGAACTACGCGACGTCCGACGGCTCGGCGACGCAGAAGTCCGACTACACGCTCGCCATCGGGAGGCTCGACTTCGCCGCCGGGGAGCTGAGCAAGACGATCACCGTCTTCATCACGAACGACGCACACGACGAGAGCGACGAGTCGTTCACCCTGACGTTGACCGACCCGTCGACCGGGCTGCGCGTGGGCTCGCCGACGGCGGCCACCATCACCATCACGGACGACGACACGGGGACGACCGCTAACCCGATTGACAACCCCGAGTTCTTCGTCCGCATGCACTACCGAGACTTCCTCAACCGCGACCCGGACGCGGGCGGCCTCGCCTTCTGGGTCGGCAAGCTGGCCGAGTTGTCGGCCCCGTGCGCCGCGCGCACCGGCGACGCCAGGCAGAGCTGCCTGACCACGGCGCGCGCCAGGGTCTCGGAGTCCTTCTTCCTCTCCATCGAGTTCCAGACGACGGGCTACCTCGTCCACCGCTTCTACCGGGCCTCGTTCCCGGAGTCGACGGAACGGCCGCGGGGGCTCCCGCGCTACCTGGAGTTCATGCGAGACACGCAGAGGATTCAGAGGAACGTGGTCGTCGGCGTGGGCAATTGGGAGGAGACGCTGGCCGCAAACCAGGCGGCCTTCGCCCTGGAGTTCGTCCAGCGTCCGGAGTTCGTCACCCTGTACCCCGGGACCATGACCCCGGCGCAGTTCGTCGACGCGCTCTACGCCGAGGCCGGGGTCACGCCGTCGGCCGCGGAGAGGCAGGCGGCCATCGACGAGTTCGGCGGGGCGGCGACGAGCGCCAACGCGGAGGCGCGCGCCCGCGTGCTCCGCAGGGTCGCGGATAACGCGGCGTTCGTTCGGCAGGAGTTCAACCCTGCGTTCGTCCTGATGGAGTACTTCGGCTACCTGCGCCGCAACCCGAACGACCCGCCCGACGCCAATTTCGGCGGGTACGACTTCTGGCTGAATAAGCTGAATTCGTTCAGCTCATTCCAGGAGGCGCAGATGGTCGAAGCGTTCATCAGCTCCATCGAGTACCGGCAGAGGTTCGGTCAATAACGCCGTAGGAGGCTCGGACGTCGCCCCGCGGTCTAAGGGCAGCCGAGCCTCCTAAGGTGCAACCACATAACCGCCA
>DASVSK010001125.1:0-1767 GCA_036388135.1 Pyrinomonadaceae bacterium
ACTGCCGGGAGGAGGGGGCGGGCGGCTTCACGCCTTCGGACTTCCCCGAGGCGGCGCTGAGCCAGGAGGAGTTGGACGACTTCATCGCCAGCGTCGGCTGAGCGGGGCGAGGGACGTATCGGAAGGGTTTGAATCTATGAAGGCCGCAAACATCGAAGACATCTACCCGCTGTCGCCAATGCAGCACGGCATCCTCTTTGAGGAGCTGTCCGCGCCGGGCTCCGCGAGCTACACCGTCCAGTTGATGTTCGTGCTCTCGGGCGAGCTGGACGCGTCGGCCATGGAGCGCGCGTGGGAGTTGACCATCGAGCGCCACCCGCTGCTGCGCACCTCGTTCCACTGGAAGGAGGCGGGCAAGGCACTACAGGTCGTGCGGCGGCGCGCGCAGCTCCCGTTGACCCGCGTCGACTGGGCGGGGCTGCCCGAGGGCGTGCAGGAGGAGCGGCTGCGGGAGCTTCTGGAGGAAGACCGCGGGCGCGGGTTCGACCTGACGAGCGCCCCACTGATGCGTCTGACGGCCATCGAGCTGGGCGGCGGGCGTCACAGGCTCGTCTGGAGTCACCACCACCTGCTGATGGACGGCTGGTCGATGCCGCGCCTGCTCGGCGAGGTCTTCTCCACCTACGACGCGCTGTCGAGGGGCGAACACCCGCAATGGCAGCAGCCGCGCCCGTTCCGCGACTACATCGCGTGGCTCCAGCGACAGGACATGGCGCAGGCGGAGCAGTTCTGGCGCGAGTACCTGCGCGGCTTCGAACGGCCGACCCCGCTGCCGCTCGCCGCCGCGCGCCAGGCGCGGCAGCACGGCGAAGGCGAGCGCGGGCACGCCGAGCACAAGACCTCTCTGTCGCACGAGGCGACGGAGAAGCTCGCGCGTCTGGCGCGCACGCACCAGCTCACACTCAACACGGTGGTGCAGGGCGCGTGGGCCGTCCTGCTTTCTCGCTACAGCGGCGAGACGGACGTCGTCTTCGGGGCGACCGTTTCGGGTCGACCGGCGGAGCTGGAGGGCGTCGAGCGGATGCTCGGGCTCTTCATCAACACGCTGCCGGTGCGGGCGCGCGTGGCGGGCGAAGAGAAGGTGTGCGAGTGGCTGCGCGGTTTGCAGGAGGAGGGTGCGGAGGCGAGGCAGTACGAGTACGCCCCGCTCTCCGACGTCCAGCGTTGGGCGGAGGCCGAGCGCGGGCGTCCGCTCTTCGACTCGGTGCTCGCGTTCATGAACTACCCGGTGGCGACGGCGCTGCGCGAGCACGCGCGCGAAGACGCACGCCTACAGGTCGTGCGCGTGGAGAACTTCGAGCGGACGAACTTCGGGCTCTCCGTGGTCGTCGTGCCGGGGCGCGAGCTGGGGCTGCACATCAGCTACGACACGAACAGTTTTGAAGAGGCGTCGGCCGGGCGCATGGCCGGACACCTCAAGGCGCTGCTCGAATCCGTCGCGGACGACCCGGAGCAGCGCCTCTCGGACCTCTCGCTCCTGTCGGAGGAGGAGCGCCGGCAGTCGCTCTACGTTTGGAACGACACGGCGCGCCCCTTCGAGCGCGAGGCGTGCCTGCACGAGCTGTTCGAGCGGCACGCGCGCGAGACGCCCGACGCCACGGCCGTCGTCTTCGAGGGCGAGAGCCTGACGTACGCCGAGGTGAACCGACGCGCCAACCGGCTCGCGCGTCACCTGCGCGCGCTCGGCGTCGGGCCCGACCGGCGCGTCGGCGTCTGCGTCGAGCGTTCGGCGGAGATGGCGGTCGCGGTGCTGGCGGTCTTGAAGGC
>DASVSK010001126.1:0-1585 GCA_036388135.1 Pyrinomonadaceae bacterium
GCTCGACGCGCGCCTCGCCAACCTGCTGCAACTGACCGCGGGCGCGGACGTCGGGATCGACGAGGTAGACCTGACCATCAAGGGCGTGCGCGCCGAGGTGCTACTCAAGGTCAGGCTCGACAACGTCGCGGCCATCATCGACCGCACGCTGACGACCGTCGACCGCAACCCGCAGATACTCGAACGCCTCCTCCAGAGCGTCGACAACACGGTCGGCACCGTCGGCGGCGTCGCCAACACCGCGCTCCAGCCGGGCGGCGTCGTCGACCGCACGGTCGGCACCGTCGGCCAGACGCTCAACAACGCCACGCAGCCCGGCGGGCTCTTAAGCTCGACCGTCAACACGCTCGGCCAGACCGTCCAGCGCGTCGTCGACCGCTCGGGCAACATCGTCGAGCGGACTCTCGACACCGCCGGCACGGTCGTCGGCCAGCGCGCGGTCGGCAACGTCACGTCGCTCGCGCGCCAGGGCGAGGACGCGACCAACGCCTCGGGGCAGACCGTCCGCCGCGTGCTCGACACCACGGGCTCCGTCATCGAGCTGACGCTCGACGCCGCCGGCCGCGTCATCAACTCGCGCGTCGTCAACCAGGCCACCGGCCGCCCGTAAAGGGAAGGGGGGCGTGGCGTGTGAGGGGTGAAGGCGGGGGAAGCCCCGCGGCGTGAGCCCATAAAAATTCACGGCCGGGGGCGGCGTCTCGCCTTCGTCCCTCGCCCCCTCACCTCCCCCTTAATCTTTCTGCAACCGCGACGCCGCGGGCGCGTGTAAGCGTCGGCCGGGGGGGTGTCGCGGCGGCGCTGCGGGCGCGGCGCGGGGCGCTTTTCTGCCCCTTTCCTTTTGCCCCCTGCCTTTTGCCTTTTGCCTTCGCAGCGGGGTATTCTTTGAGTCGTCCGGTGAAGTCCCCCGGCCGCCGCACGCGCATCTCTTCGGAAAGCGAAAGAGCAAGTGATCTCCAGACTCAACCTAGCCAGCGACCCTTTCCGGAACCGCGCGCTGCCGTGGACGATAGCCGCCGCCGTCTCGCTCGTGTCGCTCGTCGCGCTGGTCTACGTCCTCTCCGAGTACCGCCGCGTGAGCGCCGAGTCCGCCGACTCCGAACGCCAGGTCGCGGCGATGCGCGACCAGCGCACGGCCCTCGAACGCCAGGCCGAGGAGATTAGGCAGACCATCCCGCCCGAACAGCGGCAGACGCTCGACGCCGCGCACGCGCTCGTCAGCCGCAAGGGCTTCTCCTGGTCGCAGCTCTTCTCCGACCTCGAAGACCTCATGCCGCAGAGCGTGCGCGTCTCGCGCATCAACGTCCGCGAGGTCTCGCAGGTCGGCGACCAGACGCGCGCCGACCTCGACCTGACGGTCGTCGGCCGCGCGCCCACCGACGTCACCGGCATGATCGACGAGATGAGCCGCGCCGGCACCTTCAGCGCCGTGCCCGTCAGCGAGAACCAGAAGTCGGGGCGCGGCGAGGCGGGCTACGAGTGGGTGCTGCGCGTCTCCTACGTCCAGCGCGCGCGGCGCGGCCGACCCGCCGGCGGCGACGCGGGCGCGTCCGCCCGTGCGCGCGGCGCGAGCGCTAACGACTCGGAG
>DASVSK010001127.1:0-2287 GCA_036388135.1 Pyrinomonadaceae bacterium
GGCATGCCGTGCGAGGCCAGCTCGGTCGCGATGGGGAAGATCAGCGCGAGCCCCATCACGACGAGCGCCGCCGTCGTCAGCCCCGCGGCCCAGGCCGCGCCCGGCGCGACGACGGCCGGGCGCGTCTCCTGCGCGCCACCCTGCGCGAGCGGGGCCAAGTTGCCGCCGCAGCGCTTGCAGTAGTTGAGACCCTGCGTGGATTCGGTGCCGCAGTAGGGGCAGAACATGTTGGCCTCCGTGCGTGTCTTCGGGCGGGTCGGACTTTCAGGTTTGTCGTCGACGGTCAGGGGACGGGGGCCGCCACGCGCCCCGACGCCGGGCCTTACGCGCGCAGGACGGGCAAAGTTCTGCCTTTGGGTCGCGCGGGCCGCCGGACGACGCCGCCCCCGCCCCCGCGCGGGTCGCGCGCGCGGCGCGACTCCCAGACGCGCGCGAGCCTGTCGAGTTCCGCGCCGTCCGAGTCCGGGTCGACCAGCGTGAGCCAGACCGGCAGCGGCAGCCACTCCCACGCCGCGCCGTAGACTTCGGCGTTGAGCCGTTCGAGGCGGCGCTCCTCGCGCCACTGCGTGTCGAGCGGCGGCACGTCCGCCCAGTCCTCGTAGCAGGCGTGCTGCACGCACGGCGCGGGCTTGGCGCGCTGGTGGACGAGGCACCCCGCGCCCTTCACGAAGAGCGGGCAGGAGAAGGTCTGCGCGAACGAGTCGCCGCCCGCGCCGAGGCCGTAGCGCCCGACCGCGTCGCGCGCGCGGGCGTAGACGGCGCGCCTGTCGCCGTCGCCCAGGCGCGGCGTGACGGCGAGCGTGTCGCGGATGGCGACGGCTTCGAGCCGCGTGATGTGGACGTTGACGAAGTGCGCGTCCGTGCAGCACACGCCCGGCGTGGGGCACACGCGGCAGTCCGAAGCCCTGTGCTCGAAGTTGAGCTTGATGTGTGTCTGGAAGGCGGACTTGCCGCGCTTGAGCCGCGCGACCGCCTCCGCTTCCGTCAGCTTCCGCATGCTATACTCCGCCTGCCATGTGGTACGCCATCCTTCTCGCCGCCATCTTCCTCTTCTGCGTCGTCGGCACCGTGCTGCTCATCGTCTACTTCTACTGGGGCCCGAAGGGGCCGCCCGGAAAGTGAAGGATTGAAGGATTGAGTCATCGGTTCATTTGTTCATTGAATCATTGAGCAAATGAACCGATGACTCAATCCTTCACTTCCGCCCGTTCATAAAGTGCCAGAAATTCGCGGTTGCCGTCCGCGCCGGTGATGGGCGAGTCGGTGACGCCGAGGACGCTGAGGCCGAGAGCGCGCGCCGAGGCGTTGACCTCCCCGACGACGCGCGCGTGCTGCGCGGGGTCGCGCACGACGCCGCCCTTCCCGACCTCGCCCTTGCCGACCTCGAACTGCGGCTTGACCAGCACGACGACGCGCCCGCCCTCCTTCAAGAGCGGCACGACCGCGGGCAGAACCTTCGCCGCCGAGATGAAAGAGACGTCCATCGTCGCCAGGTCGAACCGCTCGTCGAACTCCCCGGGCGTGAGGTGGCGCGCGTTGACGCCCTCGCGCACCTCGACGCGCGGGTCGGTGCGCAGACGCCAGTCGATCTGGTTGTGGCCGACGTCGACGGCGACGACGCGGCGCGCGCCGTGCTGGAGCAGGCAGTCGGTGAAGCCGCCCGTCGACGCCCCCACGTCGAGGCAGGCGAAGCCCGCGGGGTCGATGCCGAACTCGCCGAGCGCCTTCTCAAGCTTGAGCCCGCCGCGCCCGACGTAGCGCGCCGTCGGGTCGTCGCCCCCGCGCACGCGCAAGGGGGCGTCCGGCGGGAACGTCTCCGAAGACTTCTCCACACGGCGCTCGCCGGCGATGACGCGCCCCGCCATCACCAGCGCCTGCGCGCGCGTGCGCGTCGGCGCGAGACCACGCTCCACCAGCAGCCTGTCCACACGCTCGCGCTTCACGGCCTGAATTTTAGGTTAAAGGTGAGGAATGAGGAAGTGACGGGTGACGAGTTGAGAAACTACGGGTGACGGGCGGAAGACTGACCGTTCTCTTCTCGTCACCCGTCACACGTCACTCCGGCATTCCTTCAAAGATTCTGCGGAGGCGGTCCGTGTCCCCGGCTTCGCGGCGTGCGCGGCGCGCGGCGCGGCGCGGGCGGTAGAGGATTGTGTCGACGCGGCGGGCCTCGCGTGCGCCCGAGACGTCGGCGCGTGCGACGGGGCCGTCGGAGGCGCGTTGGTCGGTGCCGCGGCGGCGGACGGAACGCTCGACCTCTTCGTCGCGCTCGCCCTTCTTGCCGCGC
>DASVSK010001128.1:0-3769 GCA_036388135.1 Pyrinomonadaceae bacterium
ACGAGGTCGCCCTCCGAGACCTTGCCCTTCTCGATGCACTCGTCGAGCGCGATGGGCACGGAGGCCGAGGAGGTGTTGCCGTGGTACGCGATGTTCGAGTAGACGATGGAGCTGTCGACGTTCAGCCTCGACGCCACCGCGTCGGTGATGCGCTGGTTGGCCTGGTGCGGGATGAAGAGCTTGACGTCCTCGGGCTTGTAGCCCGCCTCGTTCAAGACTTCGACCGAGACGTCGGCCATCGAGCGGACGGCGATCTTGAAAAGCTCGTTCCCCTTCATCTTGAAGAAGTGCTGGCCCGACGCGAGCGTCTCGGCCGTCGGCCTGACGCGCGTGCCCCCGCCCGGCGAGTAGAGCTGCTCGGCGAAGCGGCCGTCGGAATAGATTTTTGTCGAGAGGATGCCGCGGTCGCCCTCGGCCGGCCCCAGCACGGCCGCGCCCGCGCCGTCGCCGAAGAGGATGCAGGTCTGCCGGTCGGTGAAGTCGACGTAGCGCGTCAGGACCTCCGCGCCGATGACGAGCGCGTAGCGCGTCTGGCCGGAGCGGATCATCTGGTTCGCCATCGTCAGCCCGTAGAGGAAGCCCGAGCAGGCGGCGGCGAGGTCGAAGGCGGCGGCGCGGTTCGCGCCCAGCTCGGCCTGGATGAGGCAGCCCGTGGAGGGCAGAATCTGGTCGGGCGAGACCGTGGCGCAGATGACGAGGCCGAGGTCGATGGGGTCGATGCGCGCGCGCTCGATGGCCTTGCGCGCGGCGGCGACGGCGAACATGGAGGTGTACTCGCCGTCGGCGGCGCGGTGGCGCTCCTTGATGCCCGTCCGCGTGGTGATCCACTCGTCCGAGGTCTCGACCATCCTTTCGAGGTCGGCGTTGCTCAGGATGCCCTCCGGGTAGGCGCGCCCCGTGCCGAGTATTGCCGCTCTCACGTCTGCCATCAGCCTGCCTGCTTTCTTCAGATTCCTTGAATTCCTAAGAACATATCACAAAGGCGCGAGGGCGCTAAGCGCGCCTTCCCCCGCATCTGATGGTCTCTTCGCCTTAAACCGCCCCGCCGCGGCGGCCGCGCTCACTCCGCGGCGGCGAGCGCCGCGACCGCCTCGCGCGCGTTCGTCTCGGCGATGCCGCGGGAGATGCGCTCCTGCGCGCCGTGCTCGGAAAACTCTTTCACGTTGCGGATGGCGTTGCGGATGGCGAGCGCGTTCGAGCTGCCGTGGCCGACGACGACGATCTTCCGCACGCCCAGGAGCGGCGCGCCGCCGTACTCGGCGTAGTCGAGCCGCCTCTTCAAGTTCTGGAAGGCCGGCCGCGCCAGCACCGCCCCCGTCTTCGTGATGACCGAGGCCGACAGCTCGCGCTTGATGAGCGAGATGACCGCGTCCTGCAACCCCTCCGACAGCTTGAGGATGACGTTGCCCGTGAAGCCGTCGGTGACGATGACGTCCACCTCGCCCGAGAAGACGTCGCGCCCCTCGACGTTGCCGACGAAGTTCAGACTCTGGAGGTCGCGCATCAGCGGGAAGGCTTCCTTCGTCAGGTCGTTGCCTTTGGCCTCCTCCTCGCCGATGCTCATCAGGCCGACCCCCGGCCGCTCCGTCCCCAGGACCGAGCGCGAGTAGGCGTCGCCCATGATAGCAAACTGCGCCATGTGGTGCGCCTTGCACTCGGCGTTCGCGCCGACGTCGAGCAGCATCGTCGGCCGCCCCGACTTGGTCGGCAAAAGCGCCGCCAGCGCCGGGCGGTCGACGCCCGGGAGCATCCCGATGACCATCTTGGCGGTCGCCATCGCAGCGCCGGTGTTCCCGGCCGAGACGAAGCCGTCGGCGTGCCCGTCGGCGACGAGGCGCGCGCCGACCCTCATCGAGCTTTTGCGCTTGCGCCGGACGGCCGTCGCCACCGCCTCGTCCATCCGGATGAACTCGGCGGCCTCGACGAAGTCGACGCCCTTGTCGCCGTCCCTGCGCCAGCCGCAGCGGCGCAGCTCGCGCTCGACCACCTCGCGCTGGCCGACGAGGATGACGCCGACGCCGAGGTCTCGCGCGGCGGCGAGCGCGCCGTCGATCTCGGGGTGCGGCGCGCGGTCGCTGCCCATGGCGTCGACCACGACTTTGCCGGTCAGTCTGGATTGTCCCATTAAACGGCTCTCGCCGACGCCCGCGGCGTCCGCGACGAACCCGCCGGGCCGGGCGGAAGGCCGAGCCCGCGGGCTCAGACCTCCTGCTCGACCTTAACCACCTGGCGGCCGTTGTAGAACCCGCACTTGGCGCAGACGCGGTGCGGCATGCGCGGCTCCTGGCAGTTCTCGCAGAGCACGGTCTGCGGGGCGCGCAGCGCGTCGTGCGCGCGGCGCTGGCGCGTGCGCGATTTCGAGTGGCGTCGTTTCGGATTAGGCATGATGACTCCTTGGTGAATGGTAAACGGCTGAATGGTGAATGGCGTTTGTGTGTCGTGCGACTCGGACGGTAAACCGGCGGCCTCGTAAAAGAGTAAAACCATTTACCATTTACTACTCGCCGTTCACTCCCTTCTTCAAATCGGCGAGCGCGGCCCAGCGCGGGTCGGCCTCGCTCTGCTCGCAGGAGCAGTGCCCCGCGTTCAAATCGGCCGCGCACTTCTGGCAGAGCCCCTTGCAGTCCTCGCGGCACAGGTGGCGCGAAGGGAGCGCGAGCAGAATCTGCTCGCGCACCAGCTCGTCCAGGTCGACCGCGTCGCCCTCGTAGGCCGAGAGTATCAGGTCTTCCGCCTGAAGCTCGATGTTCTCGGCCTTCACGGCCTCGACCTCCTGCGGGATGAAGGAGGTGTCGAACTCGACGGCGAGCGGGGCGAGCCGCGGCGCGGCGCAGCGGTCGCAGAGCAGCTCGACCTCGGTCTTGATCTCGCCGCGCAGGCGCACCTGCTCGCCCTTGCGGGTCGCGCCCCCGCGGACGGCCACGCCCGAGACGACGCGCGCCGCCTCCTCCTCCAGTTCGACCTCTTCGGCGCGGTACGTGTGCTCGAAGGGCGTCGCGGCCGCCGTCAGATTTTCGACCTCTATCCGCATGACTCGACCCCCCTTGTCGGGCGCGGCGGCGCGGGCGCGCTCGGCGCAAAAGTTGCAATTATAACGGCCAGAACGAAAGTGTCAACGCGCGGCGGCCTCACCCAGCGCGTCTTCGAGCAGGGCCGCGGCCAGACGCGGGTCGCCGCCCGTCACGAGTCGCGGGCGTCTGCGCCCCGCGGGCCCGAAGAGCGGAGGGGTCGCGTCGACGCCGGCGGCCGAAGGGTCTGCGCGCGCCTCGCGGTAACCCGGCACTTCGGGGTCGAGCGCGGCGGCCGTCCCGAAAGCCTCGGACGCGCCGTCCCGGTCGCCGAGCCGGAGGCGGACGAGCCCGAGCATGTAGAAGGCGGCGGCGAACTTCCCGTCGAGGTAGACGGCCTTCGTCAGGTGGCGCAGCGCCGTCCGCTCGCGCCCGAGTCGGGAGTTGGCGAGGCCGAGCAGGTAGTGCGCCTCCGGGCCGGGGCGAGCGGCGAGCGCGAGCTTGAACTGTTTGAGCGCCCCCTTCCAGTCCGACTCGGCGGCGGCGAGCCGCCCGAGCGCGCAGTGCGCCGCGAAGGAGGGGGCGAGGGAGAGCGCGGCCTCGCCCAGAAGCTCGCGCGCCCTTTCGGCGTCGCCCTCGTCGCCGCAGGCGAGCCCGAGCAGGAGCCGCAGGCGGGCGTTCTCCGGGTCGGCGTCGAGGGCGCGCGAGAAGTAGTCGCGCGCGGGGGCGGGCCGCCCCTTGCGGAAGAGCTGCTCGCCGAG
>DASVSK010001129.1:0-4169 GCA_036388135.1 Pyrinomonadaceae bacterium
CTTTGATAAGATGCCACTGGCTGTCGGTCAGGTCAGTGGGATAGCGTTGGTTACACACACCCAAAGCTTACCCGCGGGCCCGCCCGGCAGTCATTTAGTTTTCAAACAGACTCTGACTACCGTTTACCGTCTACTGTCCCCCGCCTGCTCATGCTCAACATCGACCGCTACCACGCCACGATGGGCGACGCCTCTTACAAGGAGGTGACGCGCCTGCACGACGCGCTTTTGAGCGACACCGAGGCGACCTTCTACGTCACGCAGCGCAAACTGGCCTACGCGCCGTGCCTGGGGCACGAGCGCCTGCTGCGGTCGCTCTTAGACCTGCGGGTCGACCGGCCGCGGCTGCGCACGCTCGAACAGGACCGCGGCGGCCTGCGGCTGTTCGCCCGCGCCGTCGAGGACATCAGCTTCGCCGGCACCGTGCGCGCCGTCCGCCCCGGCACGGTGATGTTTGCGAACCAGCCCTTCGCCGACATCACCGGCGGCTTCGGGCTCGCGCAGGCGCAGGAGATAAAGTTCGAGCACGCCTTCGACCTCCCGATGACGACCGCCTCCATCGCCATGCAACTGCGCCGCGTCGCGGGCGACCGCTGGCTCTCTGACTTCTCGCTGCGCCGCAACGGCGACATCGAGCGCGCGGTTGACGTCGCCACCTACGCCTTCATCGGCGGCTTCAACGACACCTCGAACATGGAGGCCGCGCACCGGCTCGAAATCCCAGCCGTCGGCACCGAGGCGCACTACTGGCAGCAGTCCTACGTCGAGTTCATGGACGAGCCCGAGGTCGAGCCCCGCACCGGCCGCCCCAAGCACTTCGAGCAGGTCGCCTTCGAGCGCTGGCTCGACGCCAACCCGCAGGGGACGACGCTGCTCTTGGACACCATCGACGTCCGCATGGGCGCAGTCCACGCCGCGCTCGCCGCGACCTCGACCCCCGAGCGCCGCCGCGCCTTCAAGGGCTTCCGCGTCGACTCGGGCGACCTCGCCAAACTCGGCAGGTGGTGTCTCGAATTCTTCGAGGCCAACGGGCTCACAGACCTGATGCCGGTGCTGACCGGCGACCTCGACGTCGACGGCGTCCGCCGCATCGTCGAGGAGTTCCCGGCGGCCGCGGGCTTCGGCATCGGCACCAAGCTCTCGGGCGAAGTCCGGCGCGTCGCCGGGGTCATCTTCAAGGAGTGCGTCATCGACGGCCGCCCGACGCTCAAGGCGTCGAACACGCCGGAGAAGTCGACGCTCCCCGGCCGCCTGCAAGTCTTCCGCGGCGTGGACGCCGCGGGGCGCTACGTCGCGGACGTGACGGGGCTCGACGACGAGCGGGTCGAGATTCCCGGCGCGGCGGCGGTCGAGCGCCTGCTCGCGCCCTTCTGGGAGGGCGGCCGCCACGACTCGATACCCTCCATCCTCAAGCAGAAGGCTTTCGTCGAAGAGCAGCTCCGACGCTTCCCCTCCCTCGACGACTACCCGCACACGCTCAGCGACAGGCTGCGGGCGCTCCGCGACGGGCTGACGGCGCGGATGCGCGTCGACGAGTCCGGCTGGCGGAGCGTCCTGCGCGTCCCCGAATCACTCGCGGCGGAGCTTCCGGGCCCGGAGCCGTCCCGATGAAACGGCTCGTCAAAGCCCTGGCCCTCCTCTTCCTCCTCTGCGCGCCCGCCCCCGCGCAGACGGACGCGCCGCGCGCCGCGCCGACGCCGTTCGACTCCTTCGGCGACAAGCTCTACGAGACCGACTGGCTGGCGCGCCTCGACAACATGGCCGTCGAGATGCAGAACCGCCCCGACACGAAGGCTTTCATCGTCGCCTACGGCGTCCCCAACAGGCTGCCCGGCTGGCCGCTGCGGCGCGCCAACTGGGCCTACGGCGTCCTGACGAAAGGGCGCGGCCTCGACCCCTCGCGCGTCGAGGTCGTCTACGGCGGCTACCGCGACGAGGTGTCGTACGAGCACTGGCTCATGCCCGCGGGCGAGCGCCCGCCCGTCGAGCCCTTCGACTTCGCGGCCGCGCTCACGCGCGAGAAGGCCGCCTACAAGTTCGACCAGTTCTCGCTCTACGACCCCGCCACCGATTACGGTTACGACGGGCGCTACAGCGAGTACCTCGACACGCGCGGGCGCTACGAGCCCCTCGCGCTCGCGCTGCGCCACGACCCCGCGGCGCGCGGCCTCGTCGTCGTCTACCGCTCGCGCAAGAACCCGGCGGGCGACGACCGCCGCCTCGCCGCGAACATCAAGCGCGCCGTCCTCAAGGCTCACGCCCTCGCGCCCCAACGCGTCGTCGCCGTCGGCGGCGGACTCCGCGAGTACAGGGAGGTCGAAATCTGGCTCGTCCCGCCCGGCGCGCCGCTCCCCAAGCCGACGCCCGCGCCCCGCCCCGCGCGGCGAAAGCGCCGCTGAAGGCGCGGAGCCGCACGCCTGCCGTTTGCCCGCCGTTGGTGTATAATTGGGGCGTCTTCCGTAAAAATTCAGAAAAGAAACTTTGGAGCCAGACGCCATGAGATATCTGATTTTGGCCGCGCTCGTGCTCGCTTTGCCCCTCCTCGGCTTCGCGCAGCAGACACGTAGTAGCGGCGGCAGCAAGCTCTTCACCTACCCGTACACGATTGACGACCTGCCCAACGGGCTGCGTCTCGTCACCGTGCCGACCGACTACCCGAACCTCGTGTCGCTCTACACCGTCGTCGCCGCGGGCTCGCGCAACGAGGTGGAGGCCGGCAAGAGCGGCTTCGCCCACTTCTTCGAGCACATGATGTTCCGCGGCAGCGAGAACTACACGCCCGAGCAGCGCGAGAAGATATTCACGCGCGCCGGGGCCGAGACCAACGCCTACACGACCGACGACCGCACCGTCTACCACGCGACCTTCTCCAAGGAGGACCTGGAGGAGATCATGAAGGCGGAGGCCGACCGCTTCCAGCGCCTGAAGTACACGCCCGAGCAGTTCAAGACCGAGGCCAAGGCGGTCAAGGGCGAGTACGACAAGAACAGCGCCAACCCCTTCTCGAAGATGAACGAGGTGATGCGCGAGACGGCCTTCAAGAAGCACACCTACGCGCACACGACGATGGGCTACCTCAAGGACATCGACGACATGCCCAACCAGTACGAGTACTCGCTGGAGTTCTTCAAGCGCTTCTACCGCCCCGAGTACACCACCATCGTCGTCGTCGGCGACATCACGCGCGAGCGCGCGCTCGACCTGACGAAGAAGTACTGGGGCGCGTGGCAGCGCGGCGAGTACAAGGCCGCCATCCCCGCCGAGCCCGAGCAGAAGGAGTCGCGCACGGCGCACATCCCCTGGGACGCGCCGACGCTCCCGCACCTCGCCGTCGCCTTCCGCGGGCCGAAGTTCTCCGACTCGTCGAAGGAGCTGGCCGCGCTCGACCTCTTCCAGTCGGTCGCCTTCAGCGAGAACTCCGACCTCTACCAGCAGCTCGTCCTCAAGGAGCAGAAGGTCGACGTGCTCGCGGCCGACTTCGGCCACCAGGCCGACCCCGAGCTGTTCACCGTCTACGCGCGCGTCAAGGACCCGGCGCAGGTGGGCTACGTCCGCGAGCAGATTCTGAAGACCTTCGAGCGCTTCAAGACCGAGCAGATCGAGCAGGCGCGGCTCGACGCGACGCGCTCGCGCATGCGCTACGGCTTCGCGATGGCGATGAACAGCAACGACCGCATCGCCGGCGCGCTCGCGCCCTACATCGCGCTCGAGCGCACGCCCGAGACGCTCAACCGCCTCTTCGACACCTACCAGAGCGTGACGGCGGGCGACGTCCGCGACGCGGTGAAGAAGTACTTCCGCGAGGAGAGCCGCACCATCGTCACGCTCGCCACCAAGGGTCAGAACATCGCAGCGCTCGGCCGCAGCGAGGGGGGGCAGAACTGATGCGACTCGCAACCCGCCTCCTCCTCGTCTCGCTGCTCACGCTCGCGCCGCTCCCGGCCGCCGTCGCGCAGGAGCGCCCGGCGCGCGCGGGCTCACAGAAAACTTCAATGACGACAAGCAACAAAGCCGGCGGCGGCCCGGCGGCCGCCGCCGCCAGACCGGCGTCGGTGCTTGAGCCGACGCAGTCGCCGCTCGTCTCCTTCCGCCTGCTCTTCACGACCGGCGCGGCCTCCGACCCCGAGGGCAAGGAGGGCGTGGCTTCCCTGACCGCCGCGATGCTCGCG
>DASVSK010001130.1:0-2639 GCA_036388135.1 Pyrinomonadaceae bacterium
GCGCTCGCTTGTAGACCCCGAGCAGTTGGCCTACGTCATCTACACGTCGGGCTCGACGGGCCGGCCCAAGGGCGTCGCCATCGCGCACCGCAGCGCGTCGGCCTTCCTCCGCTGGGCGCGCGGCCTCTTCGAGCCCGGGGACTGGGAGGGCGTGCTCTTCTCCACCTCGGTCTGCTTCGACCTCTCGGTCTTCGAGCTGTTCGCCCCGCTCTCGCTCGGCGGGCGCGTCGTGCTGGTCCCGGACGCCCTGGCGCTGGTCTCCCTGGATGAAGATGCGGGGGTGACGCTGGTCAACACGGTGCCGTCGGCGCTGGCGGAGCTGGCGCGGCTCGGCGGGCTGCCGGCGACGGTGCGGGTGGTGAACCTGGCGGGCGAGCCGCTGCTGCCGGCGCTGGCGGCGCAGGCTTACGAGTCGGGCGCGGGCGTGCGGGCGGTCTACAACCTGTACGGGCCGACGGAGGACACGACCTACTCGACCTGCGAGCGGGTGGGGAGGGGGGCGGCGCGCGTCACCATCGGGCGACCCGTCACGGGCACCCGGGCTTACGTGCTGGACCGGCACCTTCATCCGGCCCCGGTGGGGGTCAACGGGGAGCTGTACCTGGGCGGGGCGGGGCTGGCGCGCGGCTACCTCAACCGCCCCGCGCTCACCGCCGAGAAGTTCGTGCCCGACCCGTTCTCTTCCGAGCCTGGCGCGAGGCTGTACCGGACGGGTGACGTGGCGAGGTTCGTGGCCGGCGGCAGCATAGAGTTCCTGGGGCGCGGCGACCACCAGGTGAAGGTGCGCGGCTACCGGATAGAGCTGGGCGAGGTCGAGTCGGCGCTGAGCGCGTTGCCGGGGATACGGTCGGTGTGCGCGGTGGCGCGGGAGCAGCGGCTCGTCGCTTATGTCGTCGCGGAGAGCACGGAGGCGGGCGCGGGCACCGGCTCGTCGTCGTCGGGTGGCGGCGCGGCGTCAGTCGTGGCGCTGCCGGCGGCGCAGGTCAGCGCATGGCGTGAGCGGATGAAGCGGAGTCTGCCCGACTACATGGTGCCCTCCGTCTTCGTCGGGCTCGGCTCCCTGCCGATGACCCCGAACGGGAAGGTCGACCGCAAGGCTCTGCCCGCGCCGGAGGCGGTCGACGCGGGCGAGACGGGTGAGGCGGGCGGCGCGGGGTGGAGGACGGCGGAGGAGGAGTTGGTGGCGGGCGTCTACGCGCAGGTCTTGGGCGTGGGCCACGTCGCCGCGGACGCTGACTTCTTCTCGCTGGGCGGGCACTCGTTGCTGGCGACGCAGGCGGCCGCGCGTCTGCGCTCGGTGCTGGGGGTGGAGGTGCCGCTGCGGCTGCTGTTCGAGCGCCCGGCGGTGAGGGGGCTGGCCGAGGCGCTGCGGGCGGCGCGCCCTTCGGCCGCGGAGGTCGCGTCGGGCGGTGCGGAGTCTGGCGAGCTGGTGCCGGTGGCGGGGGCGGCCGAGAGTCTGCGCTCTCGCGGGCAGGGGGTGCCGCTCTCGTTCGCGCAGCAGCGATTGTGGTTCTTAGACCAGTTGGAGCCGGGGGCGAGCGCCTACAACCTGCCCGCGGCGGTGAGGCTTGACGGGCAGCTCGACGCGGACGCTTTATCGGCGAGCCTGCTCAAGATCGTCGGGCGGCACGAGACTTTGCGCACCACCTTTGCCGACGTCGGCGGCGAGGTCGTGCAGGTCATCAGCCCGTCCGCGGAGTTCGAGCTGCCTTTAGTCGACCTGCAACACCTCGACGCGGGCGCGCAGCAGCCACGCGTGCGTGAGCTGGCCGCCGCGGAGGCCCGCCGCGGGTTCGACCTGTCCCGCGGGCCGCTGCTGCGCGTCACGCTGCTGCGACTCGCGCCGCGCGCGCACGTCATGCTCGTGACGATGCACCACATCATCTCGGACGGCTGGTCAATCGGCGTGCTGGTCTCCGAGCTGAGCGCGCTCTATAACGCGTCCGTCACGGGCACGCCGGCCGCGCTCCCCGAGCTGCCGATTCAATACGCGGACTACTCCGTCTGGCAGCGCGCGCAACTGGAGGGCGGCGCGCTCGCTGGGCAGGCGGACTACTGGCGGCGGCAGCTTAAGGACGCGCCGGTCGGCATCGAGCTGCCGACCGACAGGCCGCGCACTTCGACGCCGGACTACTCCGGCGCGCGCCGCCCACTGGCGCTGCCCGAAGACCTAGTCCGCGCGCTGCGCGAGTTGAGCCGGCGCGAGGGCGTGACGCTCTACATGACGCTGCTCGCGGCCTTCTACCTTCTACTCCGACGCCACTCGAACCAGTCCGACCTCGTCGTCGGCACGCCCATCGCCAACCGGCAGAGCACCCAGCTCGAACCGCTGATCGGCTGCTTCGTCAACACGCTCGCGCTCCGGACAGACCTGTCGGGCGACATCACCTTCGGCGACCTGCTCAAGCGCGTGCGCGAGACGACGCTCGGCGCTTACGCGCACCAGGACGTGCCCTTCGAGAAACTGGTCGAAGAGTTGCAGCCCGAGCGCGACCTCGGCCTGACGCCGTTCTTCCAGGTCATGTTCGCCTTCAACAACACTCGCCCCGCGGCCGACTCCCCGTCCGGCCTCGACGTGACGGTCGCGGAGACCGACACCGGGGCGGCGAAGTTCGAGCTGACGCTCGCGCTCGAAGAGA
>DASVSK010001131.1:0-5622 GCA_036388135.1 Pyrinomonadaceae bacterium
GAAGGCGAAGAGCACGCCGAGGCTCCCCGCGACGCTCCGCATCCAGAGCACCGCGGGTCGGAAGAGGACGAGCCGGACGCCGGCCGCCAGCGAGAGCGTGAGCGTGAAGACGAACGCGAGCGAGCTGCGCGCGACGGCGACGAGCTGCCAGTCGCAGCGCTCGCCCGCCAGATGGCTGAACGCGCCCATCGAGGCGAACGAAAGCGAGCTGAGCAACATGAAGAGGTACGCGCGCCCGCCCTCGCCCTCCGCGTGCGCCGTCGTGTCGGGGCTTTTCATTCCGCGCAGAAAGATAACAGCCCCGCCCCGCGCTGTCAGCCGGACGCGGTCAGCGAGTCTGACGGGTCGGGGGCGGCCGTGGCATATCGCTTGCGACCATAGACAGCACGGGCTGGAAAACGACTGATTTCACTACAGGTGTTCACTACAGGGAGGCAAGCAGCAATGCGTAAACTTTTGACATCGTTCCTGTTCTCGCTGGCGCTGGTCGCCGGGGCGTCGGCGCAGGAGAATCAGGACAAGAGCGTGGCGGATAAGACGAAGGACGCCGGCGCGGCCGTCGCCGACAAGGCCGGCGACGCCAAGGACGCGACCGTCGACGGCGCGAAGAAGGCCGGCAAGGGCGCGAAGAAGGTCGGCTCCGAGGCCGCGGACAAGGCCGAGGACGTCGGCGACAAGGTCGTCGACAAGGCCGGCGACGCCAAGGACGCCACCGTCCAGGGCGCGAAGAAGGCCGGGCACACGACGAAGAAGGGCGTGAACGAGGTCGGCGACAAGGCCGAGGACGTGGGCGGTAAGGCCGTCGACACCGGCAAGGCCGTCGGGGCCGAGGCCGCCGACAAGGCCGAAGACGTCGGCGACCAGACGGCCAAGGGCGCGAAGGTCGCCGCGCGCGGCGCGCAGAAGGGCGTCAACGAGGTCGGCGACAAGGCCGAGGACGTGGGCGACGCGACCGCCAAGGGCGCGAAGAAGACCGGCAACTGGTTCAAGCGCACCTGGCGGAAGATTTTCTAAGCGCGTCTCAGAACCGAACTCTACTAAAGAAGGGCGTGCTTCTCACCCGTTGAGAGGCACGTCCTTCTTCTTATCCCGTCCGAGAAGCCCCTGCGGGGCCTCAAACATCCGCCTTCAGCGCGCGACGCCGCCGACGTTGCCGCTCGCGCGCAGACCCATCAGCCGCGCCGGGAACGCGCCGAAGTCTTCCACCTCCCACGTGCTCCCTTCTCTCATCCTGACCTTCGCCGCCGGGATGAAAGTGCCCTCCCCGCGCCCGCGGCCGTCGAGGAAGACTTCCGCGTAGCCGAAGCGGTAGTCCTGCGAGCGCGCGCCGTAGCGCAGCTCGTAGATGCTGACGTTGCGCTCGAAGAGCACGGTCAGCTTCGTCCCGCCCTCCGCGGTCCGCGTCGCGATGACGGCGTTGGCCCGCACGCCGACGTTGTTGCCGACCGAGACGCGCCCGGCGTTGAGCCCCGAGAGGACGCGCAGCAGCTCCTCCTGCCCGCCCGAGCGCAGCGCCTGGTCGAGTCGCGCCACGTCGTCCGGCGAGGTGTAGTTGTTGACCTGTAGCGAGAACGGGCGGCTGCGCCCCGACCAGCGCCCGCCGATGCCGACGACCGTCCCCTGTACGTACTGCCTCGAAGCCTGCCGCGCCGCGCGCGCCGCGGCCTTCGCCTGCGTGGCGGGCGGCGACGACGCCGCGGTGAGGCAGAGCGCCCACAGCAGAAAGACTAAACTTCTCCTTCTCATAATCCCTCCCAAAAGTCGGAGCGGCCCGGACGGAGCCGGGTCAGACGCGGACGCCCGCGGGGGGCTCCCCTCGAAGCGCCCGACAGAAAATAACTTGTACACGATTCGGCGGATTATACGTGAAGGCGCGCGCCCGAGTCCGTTCGTGTGCGTACGGTCTCACCTGCGCCGCGCCGCGGCCAGCGGGTAGCTCGGCTCGATGTCGACGGGCACGCCCTCCAGGCGTTCGAGCGCGCCCCGCATCTCGGGCCGGATGACGCCGTATTTGGCGAGCATCCGCGTGGCGGCGTCGTACGAGCCCTCGGCCTCTATGGTGAGCAGCTCGCCCGTCAGCTTGCGCACGGCCTCCTTGATGCGCGAGGGGACGACGGAGAACGTCTTCGTCCGCCCGTCGAACTTTATCGCGCCCTCGTCGGTCAGGTAGTTGAACTGCAAGGCGACGCCGCGGCCGTGCGCCCCCTTAAGGCCGAAGCGCACCGAGCGGAAGGCGCTCGCGAGGAAAGTAGTGTAGAGCGACCGCTCAAGCCGGCGGTCGAGCTGCCCCTTGTCCATCAGGTACTGCATCGCCCACAGACCCGTCATGTCCGCCTTCGCCTCCTCGATGGCCGAGTGCGCGTCCTTCAACTCCTGGCGCACGCTCGTCTCGCGCCCGCCCACGTTGATGGTCTGCGGCCCGAGCCCGTGCATCAGCTCGTGCGCGAGGACGTGCGTGAAGAAGGCTTCGAAGGAGACGTCGCGCCGGTCGGCCGGCGAGAGCACGACGCGCGAGATGGGCACGAGCGTCTTCTCGAACTTCGCCTCCTGCACGTTCTTGAGCATCACGCGCTTCGAGCCCTTCTGGTTGACCACCTTCTCGTCGTTCGGCAGGTTGAAGGCCGCCGTCTGCACGCCCGAGTTCGCCTCGCCCGCCGAGTAGACGACGTTGACGACGCGGATGGGCGCGGCCGCGCCGAGCTTCGGGTTGCGGTAGCGCGGCTCAATCGGGAGGTTGTTCTCAAGGTCCTGGAGCAGGCCGCCGAAGCGCGCCAGCTTCGCCGTCTCGGCCTCGTCGCGCAGCGTCACGTAAGCCTCGAACGCGGCCTTGTAGCCGAAGAGCCCGTCCGAATAGGTCTCGTACGGCCCGATGGTCACGTCAATCGGCGCGTCCAAATCCATCCACGCCACGTCCGACTCGTAATAATCGTTCGAGAGGAACGCGTCGGCGCGCTTCGAGAGAAAGTTCCTGAGCGTCGCGTTCGTCGTCGACTCCGACGCCTGCCGCAGCAGCGCCGCGGCGGGGGCCAGGAAGTCGCGGTACTCCTCGCTGTACGGGACAAGCTTCAGCTTGCCGGCCGCGTCACGCCGGACGGCGTGGAAGAAGCCCGTGGCCTTCTGCTTCTCCGACTCGGGGAGCGCCGCCGCCCACGACTCGAACTCCTGCTTGGTCATGTCGTTGGGGTAGTGCGCGGCGGTCGGCGGCTTCTCGCGCGGCACGCCCGGCAGGAAGGCGATGTTGTCGTCGAGCTGCGACCAGGGGCCGTCGTTGATGCGGAAGTAGTGCAGCCGCGCGCGCCCGAGCGGCGTGCGGTCGGCTTCGAGCCTGCTTTGCAGCGCGACGTTGCCGCTCCACACCTGACGCAGGAAGAGCGGGTCGAAGAGCCGCGCGGCCTCGATCACCTTCTCCAGCGCGCGGCGGTCGCCCGCCGAGAGCCGCGACGTGTCGGCCGTGATGACCGTCGGCGCGAACCGCCGTATCTTCGCGCTCAGCCCGGCCAGCTCGCCCGGCTGCGCCTCCCGCCCCCGGCCTTCTTGGGCCACTACGACCGACGGCAGCAGCACACACACCGCGGTCACCAACGCGCAAACTCTAAGCGTCACTCTCATCGGCGGCTGTTTCCTCTCTGACTTGGTGTTCTGTGTCTCGGGTCGTAAACCGAGGCTCCTATCTTACGCCAACGCAAGGGGGGCGCAAGTCGGGCACGGCCGGCGCGCGACCCCGCAAAAACAGAGGGGGCGGAGCCCGAAGCCCCGCCCCCTCTACTTCCCCTTGATCTTCTCTTACTTGCGGTTGGCCTTCGTCTCGCGCCCAGAGGTCTTGCCGGTGAGCGTGACGCCCGTGCCGCCGCTCTGCGCGTAGCGCGTGCCGATGGTGCGGACGTAGTTCTGCGTCTCGCGGTAGGGCGGGATGCGGCGTCCGTACTTCATCACCGCGCCCTCGCCGGCGTTGTAGCCCGCGAGCGCCAAATCGACGCGGCCGCCGAAGAGTCGCAGCAGGTCGGCGAGGTAGCGCGTGCCGCCCCTGATGGACTGCGCGGGGTCATAAGCGTTTGTGACGCCGTAGCGCGCGGCCGTCCCCGGCATCAACTGCATCAGCCCCATCGCCCCCACGGGGCTCGTCGCCCCGACCCTGAAGCCCGACTCCTGCCGAATCACGCAGTAGACGAGGTACGGGTCGACTCCGTAGCGTTTGCCGTTGAAGCGGATGAGGTTGTCGATGGTCGCGTTCCCGGTCGTCCAGGCCACCTGCGAGCGGACGGTCGCGGCGGGCGCGGCGTTGAACGTCTCGACGGGCTTGCGCGCCGCGGCGAGCGTCTCGTCGGCCCTGGCGATTTCGGCGCGCATCTCCTCGACCTTGGCGCGCGCCTCGGCGATGTCGCTCCCGCTCGCCTCGTACTCGTTGCGCGAGATGAGGCCGTCGGCGTAGAGCCCCTTCAACTGCTCCTGCCTCTCCGTCAGCTTCTTGACGCTCGACTCGTACGAGGCGGAAAGCTCCACGAGGCTCACGCGGTACTCCTCGGCCGCCTTGATGAAGTCCTGGCGGAACTTCTGCAAGTCGCCGGGCTGCTCGGCCTGCGCGCTATCGGCCGCCTTCGCGGTCTTCGACTTAACTTGCGCGCTCGCGGCCGTGACGGAGGCGAAAACGAAGAGGGAGGCGAGGAGGATTCGGGGAGCGAGATTTTTCATCAATTTAACGGGTCGAATAAACTGGCGCTCCGGACGCCTAAAATCGCGGTCGGAAAACTGTACGAGCCCCGGTCTGATTTGTTTCAGGGCTCTCTTTTCAAAACTCGTCAGGGGGGAGTAAGTTGTTGCAAATTCAGATGTTTCCCCCGCCCCGCGGGTTGCCCGAGGCGACCCGCGCGCCCCGCGTTCGCTTCTCCCCTTTTCTGTTGTAAGGTAGCAGCGCGCCGCGGCGCTCGCGGCATCTCAAGACCCGTAAACCGCGGCCGAAACGTCCTATGCCCAAGCTGCTCAAGCCGATTTCCGTCACGCTGCTTCTCGTCCTCTGCGGGACGCAGGCGCGCGCCCAGTGGGTCGCGCAGACTTCGGGCGTTTCCGTCCGCCTGCGCGGCGTGAGCGCCGTCAGCAGCCGCGTCGCCTGGGTCAGCGGCGCGGGCGGCACCTACGCCCGAACGACCGACGGCGGGCGCACCTGGCGCGCGGGGCAGGTGCCCGGCGCGGCCGAGCTGGACTTCCGCGACGTCGACGCCTTCGACGCCCGAACGGCCTACCTGCTCGCCATCGGCGAGGGCGAGCGCTCAAGGATTTACAAGACGACGGACGGCGGCCGCCGCTGGACTCTACAGTTTCAAAACCGGCGCGCCGGTGCCTTCTACGACTGCATGGCCTTCTGGGACGCACGCCGCGGCATCGCCATGAGCGACCCCGTCGGGGGGCGCTTCTTCGTCGTCAGGACGGAGGACGGCGGGCGCACTTGGAAGGAGATTGACCCGGCAGGGATGCCGCCGTCGCTCGCCGACGAGGGCGGGTTCGCCGCCAGCGGCACGTGCGTCGCCGTCGGGGGCGCGTCCGACGCGTGGTTCGGGACGGGCGGCCCGGCGGGCCCGCGCGTCTTCCGCTCGACCGACGGCGGCCGCACGTGGTCAGCCTCACCAG
>DASVSK010001132.1:0-1613 GCA_036388135.1 Pyrinomonadaceae bacterium
GTCGTAGCGCAGGCCGAGATTGAGCGTCAGACGCTGCGTCAGCCGCCAGTTGTCCTGCGCGAAGGCGGACGCCAGCGTCTGCCCGTAGCGGACGAAGCCGAGGCCGAACCGCTGCGTGAAGTCCACGTAACGCTCGCCCGCCTGCGGCGCGCCCGCGAAGCGGTACTCGCCGAAGGCCGTGTGGCTGAAGTCGGCGACCTTCTGGCGCGAGAAGTCGCCGCCCAGCTTCAGGTCGTGGCGTCCGCGCTGCGTGGCGAACTGGTCGGCCGCCTGCCACGTCTGCGTGCGCGCCCAGGAGTAGGCGGAGCCGCCCTCGGTGCTGTAGTTCGTGCGCACGATTGAGACCGAAGGGTCGAGCGCGGAGCTGGCCGAAGGGATGGCGTTGACGTAGCTCACGCGCAGCTCGTTGACGGACGAGCCCCAGACCGTCCTGTCCGTGAGCTGCGCGCCCGCGCCCTGCGTGCGGCTGAGCGTGCCGGCGGACGGCTGCACCAGCGCGCTCACGCGGTCGTTCGGGTTGTCGTTGGTGCCGCGGTTCGCGTTCACGCGGAGCGCGAGCGAGTGCGTGTCGCTGAGCCTGTAGTCGAAGCGCGCGAGCCCCGTGTGGTCGCGCGCGTGACCCGTGTAGACGAGCGGGGCGGGGGACTGCACGAACGAGCCGCGGTTCTGCCGCGAGCGCTCGTAGTTGAGGAAGAAGGTCGCGCACTCCGTCCCGAGCGGGCCGCCGAGCGAGCCGCCGAACTGCTGCAACTCGTTCGGCACGCGGCTGGTCGAGACGGGCGGCGCGGCCTGTAGTCCCGAGGGGCGCAGGAAGTAGAAGCCCTCGCCGTGGAAGTCGGCGGTGCCCGACTTGGTGACGGTGCTGATGATGCCGGCCGACGTCCCGCCGTACTCGGCCGAGTACTGGTTCGTCAACATCTTGAACTCCTGCACGGCCGAGACCGACACCTGCTGCTGCGGCGCGTTGGCGTAGACGAAGTCGTAGTTCGAGTTCCCGTCGAGCTTGAACTGCGTCAGGCGGAAGGAGCTGGCGTTGACCGAGAGGCGCTGCGCGGCGGAGCCGTCCGCGCCGAGGCCGCCCGTGTTGCGCACGTGCGGGTCGAGCAGCGCGAAGCGGTTGAGGTTGCGCCCGTTGGCGGGCAGCTCCGTCAACTGGCGCGGCGAGACGACCTGGCTGACCTCGGGCGCGTTGCTGACGATGAGCGCCGTGTCCACGACGTCCACGACCTCGGCCAGCCCGACCAGCTTCAACTCCAGCGAGACGTCCGCGAAGCCGCCCGAGAGCAGCGTCAACTGCCCGCGCGTGGCGGCGCGGAAGTCTTCGGCGCTCACGCTGACTTCGTACTGTTCGCCG
Organism: Pyrinomonadaceae bacterium; assembly: GCA_036388135.1. Classification (GTDB taxonomy): domain Bacteria; phylum Acidobacteriota; class Blastocatellia; order Pyrinomonadales; family Pyrinomonadaceae; genus QHXN01. Next base: position 1,355 of record DASVSK010001132.1, read on the forward strand.
GGCGGGAGACCGTGGATGGTGTAGCCGCCCTCGCCGTCGGTCGTCGCCTCGCGCTCGACGCGCAGCGCGCCGTTGCGCAGCACGACGCGCGCGCCCGCGACCGGCCGCCCCGTGCCCTCGGCCGAGACTGTGCCGCGCACCCCGGCCGTGACCTCGGTCTGGGCGCGGGCGGCGTCCGAAGCGAAGAGACAGAAGCAGGCCAGGAGTGCGAGGCGTAAAAGGGCGCGCGGGGAAATCGGTGTGTCAGCCATTGGCGTAG
>DASVSK010001133.1:0-1997 GCA_036388135.1 Pyrinomonadaceae bacterium
ACGTGTGCAGCTCGTCCCGCAGCCGCTCGAGCCTCGCGCTCTCGGTCGGAAGGACGCCTCCGAACTCCTCCCTCAGGTGCTCGGGGATCTTGCGCGTCTGGACCTTGAGCATCCTGGTGCCGAGGACATCGTCGACGCCGCGCGTGTTGTTGATCATCTTGACGCCGTAGAAGTCGAGCAGCTCCGTCCGCATCGTCTTCACGTCCGTCCACAGCTTGACGGCGGTCGCCTTGTTGTAGCTGAGCTTGAGCGCCTGCACGAGCTCGCCGAACTGCCCGCCGCGCCCGCCTACGGCCTCCAGGTCGTCGAGCACTACGAAGCCGCGCGACTCGTCGATGAAGCGCGCGATGGAGGCGGCCGAGGACTGGCCGCAGACGTAGGCGTTACAGCAGACCCTGGCCATAGCCCGCCCCATCTCGCTCTTGCCCGAGCCAGCGGGCCCGGTCAGCAGGATGAGCGGCACCGAGTCGAAGACCGCCTGCGCGTAGGTGACGGGGACGGCCAGCGTCAGGAGGGCGTAGTCCTCCTCATTCGGCAGCCAGACGCTCGCCTTCAGGTGCGCGGCAACATCCCGCAGGATCTCCATCAACGGCCGCACCTTCGCCTTGCCGTCCAGATACGTCTTAATCGAGGGCCACGACCACGTCCCGTACTTGTTCGGCCGCGGCTCCCGATCGATGAGCGTCCCGTCGGTCAGGCGCATCACGCGCTCGCGCTCCCTCGTGCCCTTCGGCGCCGGGGCGAGCACGGCCGAGTGGACGGTGCGGTCGCTCCTCACCACTACCGTCTCGAGTCTCTCCACGTCTCTTACCGTGCGCCCGCCGGCCTGCCCGTCGACGACGTCGGCGGCGCGGCTCAGTATCTGCACGGTGTAGTAGAGGCGGCCCTGGTGGTAGGCGCCGTCGATCCTGACGGGCTTGTAAGCGAAGCGCCCGTACTCGCCCTCCTCGTCCGCGTCGTCACCTAGCAGGTGAGACGAGACAGGTGCGTCGCGGAGCAGGGCGGTGAACTCGGAGAGGTCTGCGCCACCCTGCCAGAATGAGGTCCAGTCCTTCCCGTAGCGCTGAGGCACGCGCACACGTCGGGAGTCCCTGCCGATCATTTCGAACAGCCGCGAGGCGAGGACCTCGCCCGCCTCGTCGGAGTCGAGCCCGACGTAGACGGTCTCCCACCCGGCCCAGAACGCGGGCTGTCCCCACTCCTCGGGGAATTCGGATGGGCGGGTCGAGCAGAGGAGTAGCAGCTCACCCCCGAGTGCCGTCCCTTCCAACGCCTGCCACTGCCTCCAGAGGTCGAGAGGTTCCTGGCAGACGAAGGCGACGTTCCTGCCCGAGGCCGAACCGGCGTAGTAGGTGTGCGCCTCGCCGCTCGTCCAGCCTCCGCCCTCCACGGGGTTTCTGGTCACGCCGGGGACGTTGTAGTAGCCGTACCGGTTGTAGAACCTGCCGTCGCGGCCGCGCAGAGGGTAGGCGAGGGCGTCGGCACGTTCGCGCTTGGATCGCCTGCTGAAGTAGGGGGCGGAGAGGCCGAGGCCGAAGTGCTCGGCCGTCTCAAGGGTGAGCCCGCGGCCGGCGAGGTACTGGACGGCCTGCTTGTTGTCGCGGAGCAGCTTCCTGAGCCTGGCGTGGAATTCCGGGTTGAGGCGGCGCATGGGATTTACCGCGCGGGGCGCGGGAGTTAATAACTGGAATTCGGCGTGCGGCCCACCTTAATCATTAGCGCTGCTACTTTTGACCCAGCGCAGTGCGCTTCAGTTCATCGAGGTCTTTTGTGCTTACGAGCTTGCGCCGGTGGTCGAGCGGGTCACGGATTGTCTTGATCTTACCCTCCTTGAGGAGGCGTGCGACGACCCTCCAGCCGACGCCGAGGTAGTTGCCGATGTCGCCGCAGTTGATCATGGAGTCGGGGGTAGGGGAGTCGAATTTCTCGGAAGTAGCTATGGTTTTTATTTTATCGGACGTATCGCGTCATTCGCCGCCTTCTCAGCCACTCTCCCC
>DASVSK010001134.1:0-4124 GCA_036388135.1 Pyrinomonadaceae bacterium
GGCCTGTCCGGACTGCCGGCCGTCGCCCGGCAGTCCGCCTCGGGGCTGCGCGGCCGCGTCGTCGACCAGTTGGGCGGCGTCGTCGTCGGGGCTACGGTCAAGGCGGTCGCCGCGGGCGGCGCGGAGAAGGAGAGCACCACCGCGGGCGACGGCTCCTACAGCATCAACGGGCTCGCGCCCGGCGTCTACACCGTCCGCGTCGAGGCGTCGGGCTTCGCCTCCTTCGAGCAGGCGGAGGTCGAGCTGGCGGCCGTGCCGAAGGTCATGCCCGACATCACGCTCTCCGTCTCGCTGAGGGACGAGGAGGTGACGGTCTCGAACAACAACGGCCTCAACACAGACCCCGACCGCGCGCCCGGCGGCGTCATCCTCAAGGGCGACGACCTCGACGTGCTCTCGGACGACCCCGACCAGTTGGCCGAAGACCTGCGCAACATCGCCGGGCCGGCCGACGGGCCGAGCGGCTCGCAGTTCTTCGTCGACGGCTTCGGCGGCGGGCGCGTGCCGCCCAAGTCCTCCATCCGCGAGGTGAGAATCAACGCCAACCCCTTCGCGGCCGAGCAGGAGTTCTTCGGCCTCGGGCGCGTCGACATCATCACCAAGCCGGGCGCGGACAAGCTGCACGGCTCGGCCTTCACCAACTTCAACGACGAGAGCCTCAACGCCCGCAACCCCTTCGCCGACCGCCGCGCGCCCTTCCAGACGCGCCTCTTCGGCGCGAGCCTCTCCGGCCCCATCGTCGCCAAAAAGTCATCCTTCTTCGTCGACTTCGAGCGCCGCGACATCACCGAGAACGCCGTCATCAACGCGCGCGTCCTCGACCCGGCGCTCAACCTCCTCAGCTTCCAGCAGGTCGTCCTGACGCCGCAGCGCCGCACCTTCGTCGGCGGCCGCGCCGACTTCCAGCTCAACACGAACAACACGCTGGTGGCGCGCTTCACGCACTTCCGGCAGTCCTTCGACAACCTCGGCGTCGGCGGCCTCTCGCTCGCCTCGCGCGCCTTCAACATGTCGCGCACGGAGAACACGCTGCACCTGACCGAGACGGCCGTCCTCTCGCCGACCGTGCTCAACGAGACGCGCTTCCAGTTCACGCGCGCGCGCCGCGAGCAGGACGGCGACAACACGCTCCCGGCGCTCGTCGTGCAGGACGCCTTCGTCGGCGGCGGCTCGCAGGTCGGGCTCTCCTTCAACACGGCGAGCCGCTACGACTTGCAGAACACGACCATCTGGACGCGCGGGCTGCACACGCTGAAGCTGGGCGGGCGCGTGCGCGGCATCAGCGTCAAGGACGTCGCGCCCTCGAACTTCGGCGGCACCTACGTCTTCACCTCGCTCGAACAGTACCGCGACGTGCGGCGCGGCGTGGCGGGCGCGCGCCCCGCGCAGTTCACCATCGCCGGGGGCGACCCCGAGACCGACATCAGCCAGACCGACGTCAGCGCCTTCGCGCAGGACGACTGGCGCGTGCGCCCCGACCTGACGCTCTCCTACGGCCTGCGCGTCGAGTCGCAGACGAACCTCGCCGACGGCATCAAGTTCGCCCCGCGCCTCGCCTTCGCCTGGGCCCCCGGCGCGACGTCGCAGACCAAGCGCCCGCTGACGGTCATCCGCAGCGGCTTCGGCCTCTACTACTTCCGCGTCGAAGACTCGCTCTTCCTCGACGCCGAGCGCTCCGACGGCGTCGGCCAGCGGCAGTTCATCGTCAGCAGCCCCACGTTCTACCCGGACGTCCCGACGGCCGACCTGCTCGGCGCGTCGCTCCCGCAGACGGTGCGCCGCGTCTCCGAGGGGATGAGCACGCCCTACGTCTACTACGCCGCCTTCAGCGTCGAGCGGCAACTGCCGCGCTCCACGACCGTCTCGGCCACCTACATCTACGAGCTTTACCGGCAGCTCCTGCGCTCGCGCAACGTCAACGCGCCGCTGCCCGGCACCTACAACCCGGCCGACCCTTCGAGCGGCGTGCGCCCCTTCGGCAACGTCGGCCACATCTTCCAGTTCGAGTCGGGCGGCGTCGGCACAGACCACACGCTCTTCATCAACGTCCGGAGCCAGATTCACAAGCGCGTCAACCTCTTCGGACAGGTGGCGTTCAGCCGCGAGCGCGGCGACGCCGAGTCGCCCTACGAGTTCCCGGCCGACTCCTACGACCTGAGCAGCGAGTACAGCCAGACGGCCAACGACCCGCACGTCTTCGGCTACGTCGGCGCGACCGTCAACGCCCCGTGGGGGCTCACCTTGAGCCCCCTGTTCAGGGGCGTCTCCGCCACCGCCTTCAACATCATCACCGGCGTGGACGCGAACGGCGACGGCGTCTTCACCGAGCGCCCCGCCTTCGCCACGGACCTCTCGCGGCCCGGCGTCCGCGTCACGCCCTTCGGGGCCTTCGACCCGAACCCGCTGCCGGGGCAGGCGCTCATCCCGCGCAACTACGGCACGAACCCCCTCTTCTTCAACCTCAACCTGAGAGTCTCGCGGACGTTCCGGTTCGGCTCCTCCGGCGACAAGCCGGCCGCGGGCGCGCGCGCCGCCGAGAAGCCCTACGCCCTCACCGCCGCCATCTTCGCGCAGAACCTCTTCAACCGGACGAACCCGGCGGGGCGCATCGGCAACCTCAGCTCGCCGCTCTTCGGCCAGCCCATCTCCACCCTCGGCATCCCGCGCCGCCTCGACCTTTCGCTCCGCTTCAACTTCTGACGCGGCCGGGCGCGCGCCTTGCGGACAAAGGCGCGCCCCGCCCGGCAGTCCGGAGAGGAACACCCACACACAGACGACGAGCGCCGCCCCCTCCCGACCGGCGGCGCTCGTCGTCCCTCTTTCCGCCGCACACACTCCTCCCCTACGCTCGCCCGACTTCGCAGCCATGAAGGCCGACGGCTTCAAAGACATCGAAGACATCTACGGGCTCTCGCCCGCACAGCAAGGCATCCTCTTCGAGGAGTTGTCGGCCCCGTCCGAGAGTCGCTACACCGTCCAGCTACTGCTCACGCTCTCGGGCCGCCCCGACCGGGCGGCCGTCGCGCGCGCCTTCGCGCTCGCCTGCGAGCGCCACCCGGCGCTGCGCACCACGTTCCACTGGAAGCAGGAGGGCTGGCCCCTCCAGGTCGTTCAACGCCGCGCCGCGCCCGCGCCCGTCGCGCACCTCGACTGGCGCGACCTCGGCGAACGTGAGCGGCGCGCGCGACTCAGGACGCTTCTGGCGGAAGACCGACGCCGCGGCTTCGACCTGACGCGCGCCCCGCTGATGCGCCTGACGCTGATTGAGACGGGCGTGAGCGGGTGGCAACTGCTCTTCACGCACCACCACCTGCTCTTCGACGGCTGGTCGACGTCGGCGCTGCTCGGCGAGGTCTTCACGACCTACGAGGCGCTCGCGCGCGGCGGGTCGCCGAACCTGCCGCCGCCCCGCCCCTTCCGCGGTTACGTCGCGTGGCTCCGGCGTCAGGACATGCGGCAGGCCGAGCGGTTCTGGCGCGACTACCTGCGCGGCTTTACGTCCCCCACCCCGCTCCCGCTCGCCTCCACCGGCCGCGCAAAGAATCAGGCCGACGACGGCGACGACGCGCACGCGCCGTGTTACGCCGAGGCGCAGTTCCGCCTCCCGGCCGAGGCGACGTCGAAGCTACAGGAGCTGGCACGCGCGCATCAGCTCACGCTCAACACGGTCGTTCAAGGCGCGTGGGCCGTCCTGCTCTCCCGCTACGGCGGTGAGGGCGAAGTCGTCTTCGGGGCGACCGTTTCGGGTCGGCCGGCGGAGCTGGAGGGCGTCGAGCGGATGCTCGGGCTCTTCATCAACACGCTGCCGGTGCGGGCGCGCGTGGCGGGCGAAGAGAAGGTGTGCGAGTGGCTGCGGGGGTTGCAGGAGGAGGGTGCGGAGGCGAGGCAGTACGAGTACGCCCCGCTCTCCGACGTCCAGCGTTGGAGCGAGGTCGCCGGGGGAAGGCCGCTCTTCGATTCGCTGTTCATCTTCGAGAACTACACGGTCGACTCGGCGCTGCGCGGGCGCGGCGGCGCGGCGACGCGCGTGGAGCGGGCCGAGAGCTTCGAGCGGACGGGCTTCGGGCTGACGCTGGCCGTCGTCCCCGGCGAGGAGTTGGAGCTGCGCCTCGGTTACGACACGA
>DASVSK010001135.1:0-5068 GCA_036388135.1 Pyrinomonadaceae bacterium
GCGCTCGCGCTCGCGCGGCTACGTCTTCCTCACCTCGGCGAGCCACACGACGAGCGAGGTGCGCTACGTCGCGGCCGACAAGCCTTCGGAAGCCTTCCGCGTCATCCTCCCGCGCGAGGCCGGCCACGAGTACTACGCGGATCACCACGGCGACCGCTTCTACGTCCGTACCAACGAGCGCGGCGCGCGCAACTTCAAGCTCGTCTCCGCGCCGGCCGCCGACCCCCGCCGCGAGAACTGGAAGGAGGTCATCCCGCACCGCCCGGGCGTGATGCTCGGCGGCGTCGAGATGTTCCGCGACTTCTACGTCGTCTCCGAGCGCGGCAACGCGACGCCCGCCCTGCGCGTCGTCGACTTCAAGACGAACAAGGCCGTCGACATCGGCGTCCCCGAGCCCGTCTACAACATCTCGATGAGCACCAACCGCGAGTTCGACGCGCGGAAGGTGCGCTACAACTACCAGTCCTTCATCACGCCGTCGTCCGTCTACGACTACGACGTGAAGACGGGCAGGAGCGAGCTTCTGAAGCAGCAGCCGGTGCTGGGCGGCTACGACCCGGCCGCCTACAGGAGCGAGCGCGTCTACGCGGCCGCCCCCGACGGGACGCGCGTGCCCGTCTCGCTCGTCTACAAAAAAGACTTGAAGCCCGACGGCAAGCGGCCGCTGCTGCTCGGCGCTTACGGCTCCTACGGCATCCCTTCGAGCGTCACGTTCAACTCGAACCGCCTCTCGCTGCTCGACCGCGGCGTGGTCGTCGCCACGGCGCACATCCGCGGCGGCGGCGACCTCGGCAAGGAGTGGCACGACGCGGGCAAGATGATGTCGAAGAAGAACACCTTCACCGACTTCGTCTCGGCGGCCGAGCACCTCGTCAGGGAGGGCTACACCTCGAAGGATCGCCTGGTGGTGACGGGCGGGTCGGCGGGCGGGCTCCTGATGGGCGCGGTCGTCAACATGCGCCCCGACCTCTTCAGGGCCGTCGTCGCCTACGTGCCCTTCGTCGACGTCATCAACACGGAGCTGGACGAGACGCTGCCGCTCACCGCCGCCGAGTGGGAGGAGTGGGGCAACCCCGTCAAGAGCAAAGAGAACTTCCTCTACATGCTCTCCTACAGTCCCTACGACAACGTCGAGGCCAAAGCCTACCCGGCCATGCTCGTCAAGACCTCCCTCAACGACAGCCAGGTGCTCTTCCACGAGCCGACCAAGTGGGTCGCCAAGCTCCGCTCGATGAAGACTGACAAGAACCCGCTGCTCTTCAAGGTCAACATGGGCGCGGGGCACGGCGGGGCCTCCGGCCGCTACGACGCGCTGCGCGAGACGGCCTTCGACTACGCCTTCATGCTCACGCAGATGGGCATCACGCAGTAGCACCCACGCCTCGGGCGCGGCAGTTTTTTTGTTGACAGCGCGCGAGACGCTTTTCCATACTGCTTACGTGGCTTTTTACAGGGCCACGTAAGCAGTTTCTGTTTTAGCCACCGCCACCGACAGACCGCCCCCCCGACCGCCGCGACGGACTCTCACGAATCCGACACACACACGAACACGGGTCAGTGCCGCTCGCGGCACCGTCCGACCCGCGCGCAGCCCCAAAAAAACTCACGGAGAAGACGAATGAAAGCCGAGACGGAAATCTGGCAGGTTTCGACGCCCGACGGCGTCTACCAGGCCGACCTGCCGACCCTGAAGCAGTGGGTGGCCGAGGGCGTGGTGCTCCCGACCGACAGGGTGCGCAAGGGCTCGCTCAACTGGATAGACGCGGGGCGCGCGCCCCTTCTGCGCCGCGTCTTCTCAGGCGAGGAGCGCGTCGAATTCTCCGAGCAGCCCGCGCAGCCCGCCGCCGCTCAGCCCGGGCCGCAGGCCGGCCCCGCGCCCACGCCGCAGCCGACATCAGACCTCGGCCTCGCGGGCGACGCCGACGCGCAGACCGGCCTCACTTCATCGCAGGCGGACTTCGCGGTGGGGACGTCCGCCTCCGGCTCGCGGGCCGCACACGCGTTTGAGGTGGAGTGGGCGGAGCCCTTGCCGGGCGGCGCGGCCGCGCCCGGCTCTTCGTGCCACTTCCACCCCGCGCAGGCGGCGACGCTCGTCTGCCGCATGTGCGGCGAGACCTTCTGCCGCCCGTGCGCGAACAGGGTCGGGACGAGCAGCGTCCTGCTCTGCGCGCTGTGCGGCGGCTTCTGCGACCCGCTCGACAAACTGACCGAGCGGCTCGCGCTCTACGAGCGGCAGGGCGAGGGCTTCGGCCTCTCCGACCTCCGGCAAGCGCTGGCCTACCCCTTCCGACACCTGGCGAGCCTGCTCGGCGGCGCGCTGCTCTACGGCTTCCTGCTGCTGGCCGGGATGCGCGGGCAGTTGCTCGCCACGGCGCTCGTCTTCGGCTGCATCTCGCTGGTCGTCAGGCGCGTCGCCTACGGCAACCTGCGGCGCGACTTCCTGCCCGACTTCAGCGAGTTCTCCTTCTGGGACGACGTGATCGTCCCCTGCGCGCTCGGCGTCGGCGTCACCGTCGTCACGCTCGGCCCCACGCTCCTGCTCCTCGGCGCGCTCCTCCTCGGCTGGCTGGGCGGACCGCAGTCGCCCTCGCGCCTCACGTCCCTGCCGCTCGCGGGCGTCGGGCAGCAGGCCGAGGCCGCCGACGAGGGCATCACGCAAGACGACATGGGCACGCTCGTCAACGGCGGGACGGCCGAGGAGGAGGCCGAGCTTGAGAAGAAGATCAACGCCATGCGGCCGGGCGTGCGGGCGGCGCGCACGCTCGAAGAGACCGGACAGGACGACACGACCTTCGGCGTCGCCGCGCGGTTGTTAGAACGCCCTGGGCTCATCCTCGTGCTGGGGCTGCTGGCGCTCGGCTGGGCGGTCTTCTACCACCCGATGGCGCTGCTGGTCGCCGGGTGGACGGAGAGCCTGAAGTCGGTCTTGAACCCGCTCGTCGGCATCGACACGATGCGGCACATGGGCTTCACCTACTTCAAAGCCTTCTTCATGTACCTCGCCGTGCAGGCCGTCTCGCTCCTGCTGAGCTTCGTCGTCGGCCTCGTCACCGCGCCCTTCAACATGCCGCTCGTCGGCAACCTCCCCGGCACATTCCTCTCCGGCGTCGTCACCTTCTACGCCAGCCTCGTCATCGCCTGCGTCCTCGGCCTCGCCCTCTTCAAGACGGCCGACCGCCTCGGCATCGACCTCGACTGAGGGCGGCGTCGATCTTCGGGCTGTAAGACGGGGACACACGGGAGCGTCGTAAGGCGTGAGAGAGAATAGCGGGCGGCGGTGAGCAGAATGCCTCGCCGCCGCCCGCTATTCTCTCTCACGCCTTTCAACGCGAGAAGTCATCAAGGTAGCCCATGCCCACCAGCGCGAAGAGGGTAGCGAGGACGAGAGCGACCCCGATCCACAGAAGCCAACGCCGGATGCCTGAACTCTTTGAACGGCTCTTCACTCTTCGGCCTTCACCGCCCCATAAGGTATGGTCCCGGGATTCCTTCAGAGTTTACGCAGGTAAAAAACCGCCTGGTCGCCCTCACCCGCCCGGTTCAGCTCGGCCGCGCGGGCGTCGAAGGCGGCGACCTCTTCATCGGTGAAGACGGAGTTCGCAGGGTTTATGAAGTGCGAGCGCTCGTCGGTCAATGAAATTCCTCGGGCGTATTGTTCGCTCCCCCAAAACTGGAAGGCGGTCGAGTCGTAAGCGACCGCGTCCGCGGCGAACCCGACCTCCTCCGCCAGAGCCTTGAACGTGGGAGCCGTATACAGGAAGAGGTGGCGCGGCGCGTCGAGTTGAACCCAATTCACGCCGTACTCGCGCCACGCGCGCGACGCGAGCGGGATGCGGACGACGGCGTAGCGCCCCGGCTCCAGGAGCCGGTGAATCTCGCAGAGCGCCCGGCGCGTGTCCGGGAAGTGTTCGAGCGAGTGGCTCGCCAGCACCAGCCCGAACCGCCGGCTCAAGTCCGACAGCTCCGCCTTCAGCAGCCGCACGCCGTTCTCGTACTCGACGGTCTTTTCCAGGAAGGGGTCTACGCCCACCAAGTCGCGGATGCCGAAGTAGTGAAGCCAGAGCAGCGTGTCCCCCGCGCCCGACCCGACGTCGAGGACGCCGCCGCCGGCGTCGAGTTGCAGGTCGACGGGCGCGTCACGGAGGTACTCGGGGAAGCCGGACACCACGCGCCACTCGCGGCCGGCGAGGAGCCTGCCCAGCGGATGACGTAGTTCCCCGAAACGGCGGCGGCGGCCGCTGTAGTAGCTCACCACGCGCCGCCTGATGAACGTGCCCGCGCGCCGCGCGAGGCGTCTCTTTATCCCCCCGCCCGCGGTGGAGTCCACACCCGGCGTCCGCATCGAGTAGTAGCTGCCCGTGTAGTAAGGACGCAGGTCGGGCACCTCGCGGATTTGCAGGGTGCCGCACGCTGCGCACTCGACGTAGTCGAACTCGTCCCGCGTGCCCTGGAGCATCTCGCGGGCGCGGTGGAGTCTGTTTCCCGACCTGTTGTCGCAGACGCGGCAGACATCCTCACTCATCTTATTCTCCCGTGCGCTCAGGATACCCCAGGTATCTGCGGCCCGTCAGCAAGCGCCAGCGCCAGCGCAGCGCGCGCTCGACCCGCAGGGGCAGGCTCGCGTCGAGCAGCGCCTCGCGCCGCATCAGCTCGGCCTCGCGCGCGTCGAGCGCACGCTCGCGCTCTATGAGACGCAGCCTTTGCTCGTCATCCCCCGCATTGTCGCCGGCGGCCTCCGACCCTTTCTCTTCCACGCGGCGCAGCACGCGCTCGTAAATCTCCTCGCAGCGCCTGACCATGCGCGCCGGGTCGCCGCGCTCGCGGCGGACGCGCCCGCCCCACTCCTCGCCCAACCCCCGGCGGCGCGTGGGGTCGGCGACGAGCGCGGAGATGACACGCTTCATCCCGACGAAGTCGCCGCGCGCGAGTAGCGTCTCGCAGCCTCCGATGATCTCGTCGCCGCCCGAGCAGTCGTTGTTGCTGAAGGCGTTGACGTAGTTATGGCTGAAGGAGACGGCCGGGAGCCCGAGCGAGAGCCCGTCGAGCAGGAACGCGCCGCCGCCGATGG
>DASVSK010001136.1:0-2401 GCA_036388135.1 Pyrinomonadaceae bacterium
CGCGCCCGCCGCCCCCGCGGCCGCCGGCTCCGCGCGCGCCAGACGCGAGCCCTCCTGCGCCCGCGCCGCCGGGCCCGCGCTGAGCGCGAGCAGGAGGGCGAAGGCGAGCGCGGCGAAGTTTCCTTTGTGACGCATGGCTTCAGAACCTTTCGGTCGGCGGGCGGGTTTTTCCGCCGCGGGCCTCAGCCGCCCGAGATGCCGTACTCCTCGCGGTAGACGCGCGTGTACTCGACGTAGTTCTTCCAGAAGACGTCGAGGTCGGCGACCTCCGCGTCGCCGAGGCTGCGCTTGACGCGCGCCGGCACGCCCATCACGAGCGAGCGCGGCGGGACGACCGTGCCGGGCGAGAGCAGCGCGCCCGCGGCGACCAGCGAATGCTCGCCCACGCGGCACCCGTCCATCACGATGGAGCCGATGCCGACGAGGCACCCGCGCTCGACGTGGCAGCCGTGCAGCGTGACGTTGTGGCCGACCGTCACCTCGTCTTCGAGGATGGTGGCGTGCGTGCCGTTCGAGACGTGGATGACCGTGCCGTCCTGGACGTTCGTCCTCGCGCCGATGCGTATGTGGAAGACGTCGCCGCGCACGACCGCGCCGAACCAGACCGAAGAGTGCGCGCCGATGTGGACGTCGCCGACGACCTGCGCGCTCTCCTCGACGAACGCGGTCGGGTGAATCTGCGGGCTGACGCCGCGGAAAGGTCGAATCATCGTTTTTTGACCTGTCGGCGGGGTGGAGGCCGCCCGCCGCCGTTTCGGTTTCACCGACACCCGGGCGCGAACCCCGCCGCGGCGAAGGCGAAAACGGTAGCACGCGCCGCTCGCGCCGGGCAAGCAAAGCGACTGTGCTACAATCGCCCGCGCCGACGAGGAGAGACCAGACGTGCCGACCGAGACGCCGCCGCCGTACTTCCCGCAGAACCCGCTCTCGCCCGGCGACGAGAAGACGGCGAGAAAACTCAGGCTCACCTTCTACGGCTGCGCCGCGCTCGCCGTGCTCGGCCTCGTCGGGGCGATAGTCGGCGTCGTCTACCTCGTCCGCTCGCTGCTCTGAAGGCAGCGCCCCGCGCCCGCGCCGCATCCGTACTCTTTCGGTAAACAACGGGTCATGAAAAGGCTTTTCCCACGGCTCGTCCTGCTCGCGCTGCTCGCGGCGTCGGCGTCGTCCGCCGCGCGCGCTCCGCGCGCCGAGGGCGGGACTCCGGCGGGCGGCGGCGCTTGGCTGAGCGTGCGCTCGCAGAACTTCCTCGTCGAGGGCCGGGCGCGCGAGCGCGACCTGCGGCGCGTGGCCGCGCGGCTCGAAGAGTACCGCGCCGCCTTCTCGCGCCTGCTCTCCGACGAGCACTTCGACTCGGGCGTCCCCACGGCGGTCGTCGTCTTCCCCGGCGACGCGGCCTATGCGCCTTTCAAGCCGCTGCTGGCGGGCCGCACCGCGCGCAACGCGTCCGGCTACTTCCAGCCAGGCGCGGACGTCAACTACATCACCGTCGTCCTCGAAGGCGACCCGGCGCGCGACCCCGCGACGCTGCTGCACGAGTACACGCACCTGCTCGTCGACAACCACTTCCGCGCCGCGCCGCTCTGGCTCAAGGAGGGCCTGGCCGAGTTCTACAGCACGGCGCGCGTCTCGGCGGGCGGCCGCCGCCTGACGCTCGGCGAGCCGCCCGGGCAGCGCGTGCGCGAGCTGCTCAGGGCGCGCGCGCTCATCCCTCTGCGCACGCTCTTCGCCGTCGACCAGGCTTCGCCCTTCTACACGGAGTCCGGCCAGCTCGGTCTCTTCTACGCGCAGTCGTGGGCGCTCGTCCACTACCTGTCGGAGGTGCGCGGCGGCGCGCGGCGCGAGGGGCTCGCGCGCTTCACGTCGCTGCTCGCGGAGGGGCGCGACGTGGAGGAGGCGCTGCGCGGCGCGTTCGGCGCGGGCGCTGCGGAGATAGAGGCGGGGCTCGCGGCCTACGTGCGGCTCGGGCGCTTCCGCGCGGGCGCGGAGGAGTTCGCACGCCCGCTCGACTTCGACGCGCGCCTGAGCGCGCGCCCGCTCTCCGAGGCCGAGACGGTCGCTCGACTCGGCGACCTGCTGCTCCACACCGGGCGTTACGACGAGGCCGAGGGCTTCCTGACGCGCGCGCTCGAACTCGACCCGCGGCTCGCGCCGGCGCGCGTCTCTATGGGCGCGCTCCGCCTGCGGCAGAGCCGGCACGCCGAGGCGCGCGAGCTTTTGCAGCAGGCGGCGTCGGCCGACCCGCAAAGCCACCTCGCGCACTACCACCTCGCCGACGCGCTCCACCGCGAGGGGACTTCGGCCGGCGCGGGCGACGTCACCCCCAAAGAGTTCGAGGAGAGGACGGAGCTGATCCGGGCGGCGCTGCGCCGCGCGTCGGAACTCGCGCCCGACTTCGTCGAGT
>DASVSK010001137.1:0-2711 GCA_036388135.1 Pyrinomonadaceae bacterium
CGTCGAGACCTTCGGCGTCGTCAACAACCCGAACATCCCGCTCGCGCCCGACCCGACGACGATGGGGCTCATCGGGCAGACGCCGCTGCCGAACAACTTCATCCTCGGCGACGGCCTCAACACCGGCGGCTTCGCCTTCAACGCCCCGCAGACCGAGCGGCAGTACGACTTCACGGCGAAGGTCGACCACACGTTCAACGAGCGGCACGCGATGTACGTCCGCTGGGCGCACGGCCAGCAGAACACCGTCTGCGACAACGCCAACGGCGGCCTGGCGCGCTTCCCCGGCCTCCCGTGCTTCGTCGACACCTTCCGCGACCCGAAGAACCTCGCCGTCAACTACCGCGCGACCATCAACCCGCAGACGGTCAACGAGCTGGTCGTCGGGTTCAACCGCTTCACCTTCAGCTTCAACAACCCCGACCCGAACGCCGACACGAACCCGCCGGTCATCCTCAACATCCCGACCGACCCGCTCAACTCGGCCCCCACCGTCAACAACGCGCGCCGCCTGACGACCTACCAGATCGTCGACAACGTCTCGCACCAGAGGGGCGCGCACACGCTGAAGTTCGGCACCAACCTCCGGTTCCAGCGCCACTTCGACGACCGCAGCTCGGTCGCCAACACCGGCACGCGCGAGACCGTCACGCTGGCGACGGCCGACAACCCCGTCCCCGGCGCGTTCGGCACGCGCGGCACGGCCACCACGGGCATTAACCTGACCGACCGCGGCCGGCTCGAATCCTACGTCAACGACATCTTCGGGCGCTACGGCCGCGTCGTGCAGGCGTTCGTCGCCGCCGACGACACGACGTTCGCGCCGGCCGGCACGCGCTTCCTGAACGACGCCAAGTACGACGAGTACGACTTCTTCGGGCAGGACACCTGGAAGGTGCGCCCGAACCTGACGGTCGACTACGGCCTGCGCTGGGAGATGCGGATGAGCCCGCGCGCGAGCCAGATCATCCTCCGCCCCTCGCAGCGCGTCGCGGCCGGCGAGGGCGCGACCAACCAGATCACGTTCGAGGAGGGCAAGCTCTACGACGACTCGCTCTTCCAGCTCGCGCCGACGGTCGGCTTCGCGTGGGACCCGTTCGGCACGGGCAAGACCTCCCTGCGCGGCAACTACCGGCTCGCGTGGGACCGCACCAACACCTTCGTCTTCTCGTCCTTCATCTTCCAGAACGCGCCGGGGCTGACGCGCGCCGTCACGCTGACGGCCGCCGACCTCCCGGGTGGCTCCGCCTCGGCGCTGCTGCGCAACGGGCTGCCGGCCCTCAGCGCCAACGACCGCACGCCGCTCCAGTTCCGCACGCCGCCGCCGTATGAGCTCGGCAGCACCAACGTCGTCGACCCGAACCTGACCTACCCGCGCACGCACCAGTACGGCTTCAGCTTCCAGCGCGAGCTGGGTTGGGACTCGGTCATCGAGGTCAACTACATCGGCCGGCTCGGGCGCAAGCTCTTCGGGGCCTACGACGCCAACCAGGTCGACATCAACAACAACGGGTTCCTGGCCGCCTTCCGCCAGCTCCAGGGGCGCTCGTCGAACACCGATGCCATCGTCACCGACCCGAACTTCCTCATCAACCGGCTGCTCGTCAACGACTCGCGGCTACAGAACATCACGGTCGGGGGCGTCACGCGCATCGAGACCGGCGCGGAGTTCCTGATCCGGCAGTCGGTGGGCGGCAACGTGCGCCTCGCCAACGGCCAGATAGCCACCAACATCGTGGACGCGGGCAGCGCCGCGCAGGCGGCCTTCCTGATCACGCAGGGGACGCGCATCGTCAACGGCGTCCGGACGCCGCAGTTCCAGATCAACGGCTTCAACCCGTTCTTCTTCCAGCCCTTCCCGCAGTTCACGGGCGCGCTCAACGTGCTCGACAACAACGACCGCTCGCGCTACGACGCGCTCGAAGTCCAGTTCAGCCGCCGCTTCAACCGCGGCGTCGGCTTCCAGATCAGCTACACGCTGGCGAAGAGCATGGACACGCGCTCGTTCGACCCGGCGCTGACGCTGCTTGGGCGCTCGGCGGCCGGGACGACGGCCACCTTCCTCTCCTCGAACACGCCCTACGACGTCAACAACCGCGACGCCAACTACGCACGCTCGGACTTCGACCGCCGCCACGCCCTCCAGGGCTACTTCATCGCGGACTTGCCGTTCGGCCGCGGCCGCGCCTACTGGAACAACCTCCACCCCGTGCTCGACCGCGTCATCGGCGGCTGGGAGCTGGCCGGCATCCTCCAGCTCTACTCGGGCCGCCCGTTCACGGTCCTCTCGGGCACCTCCTCGGTCTCGCAGGTGGTGCAGTCGCCCGCGAGCTGCAACGGGTGCTCGCCCGACATGGGCCAGCTAATCCTCTCGTCCGCCGGGCGCAACGTCTTCTTCACGCCCGAACAGCAGGCGATGTTCTTCGCGCCCCCGGCGGGCGAGCTGGGCAACACCGGCCGGAACTTCTTCACCGGCCCGGGGCAGTTCCAGCTCGACATGACGCTCGGCAAGCGCATCCGCTTCACCGAGTCGATGAACCTTGAGTTGAGGGCCGAGGCGCAGAACGTGACCAACACGCCCTCGTTCGACTTCCCGACCGCGGTCATCTCGAACCCGGCCTTCGGGCAGGTCAACGGCGCGGTCGTCAGCACCGCGCGCAAGGTTCAGCTCGCGGCCAAGTTCAGCTTCTGAGACGCGCGGGTCGTGGGGG
>DASVSK010001138.1:0-3234 GCA_036388135.1 Pyrinomonadaceae bacterium
CGAGACGGGGCGGGCGCTGGTGTCGGTCGAGCGAGCGCGGTTCATGCCGGCGATGTCCATCGAGTCGGCGGTCGAGGGAAGAAGTACGGCGCGGACGGCGTCGCGCAGTTGACCGAGCCCGACCGGCGCGAGGTGCTCGCGCTGCTGCAAGGCATGCTGGCGAAGCGCGCCGCGTAATTCTCCTTTGAACTCGGGACGCCTCTGCGCCGGCCCCGGCCTCTCTTAAAATGGACACCACGACGCTCGTCCTACGGTTCGACGCGGGCACGCTGCTGCTCGACGGCGCGGGGGCCGAGGCGCGCGTGCCGGGCCCTTTCCGCTGGGACGCGCGCGTGATGCGCTGGCGCGCGCCCGCGTGGGAGTACCGGCAGGTCGTGAGGGAGCTCGTGCGCGGGAAGGTGGATTACGAAGACCACGCGCGCGCCTACCACCGCTTCGACTTCCCGACCAAGTTCCTCGTCGAGCCGCGCCCCTACCAGCACGAGGCGGTCGCGGAGTGGAAGAGGGCCAACCACTGCGGCGTCGTCGTGCTCCCGACGGGCGCGGGCAAGAGCCTCGTCGCGCAGATGGCGATTGAGCAAGTGAAGCGTTCGGCGCTGGTCGTCGTGCCGACGCTCGACCTGATGAACCAGTGGTACGACCTCCTGCTCTCCTGCTTCGAGGCCGAGGTGGGCCTCATCGGCGGCGGCTACTTCGAGGTGGGCGCGCTCACCGTGACGACCTACGCCTCGGCCTTCCGCTTCATGGAGCGGCTCGGCAACCGCTTCGGCCTCGTCATCTTCGACGAGTGCCACCACCTGCCGTCGGGCGTCCACCGCATCGCCGGCGAGATGTGCATCGCGCCCTTCCGCCTCGGCCTCAGCGCGACGCCCGAGCGCGCCGACGGCGGCGACGCGCTGCTCGAACGGCTGGTCGGCCCGCTCGTCTTCCGGCGCGAGACGCACGAGATGGCGGGCGAGTACCTTTCGGACTACACGGTCGTCCGGCTGCGCGTCGAGCTGTCGGCCGAGGAGCGCGCCTCCTACGAGCGCGAGCGCGACGTCTTCCGCGCGTTCCTCAGGGAGAAGGGAATCGGCCTGAGCAGCTTGAGCGGCTGGCAGATGTTCGTCGCCGCCTCGGCGCGCTCGCAGGAGGGGCGGCGCGCGATGATGGCCTACCGCGAGTCGAAGCGCATCGCCCTGGGGACGGACTCGAAGCTGCGCGTGCTGGGCGAGCTTTTGCAGCGCCACCGCCGCGAGAAGGTTCTGGTCTTCACGGCCGAGAACGAGATGGTCTACCGCATCTCGCGCCGCTTCCTCGTCCCGGCCATCACGCACGAGACGGGCGTCAAGGAGCGCCGCCAGTGGCTCGAAGCCTTCAACAAGGGCGAGGTGCTCGCGCTCGTCACCTCCAAGGTTCTGAACGAGGGCGTCAACATCCCGGACGCTTCGGTGGCCGTCGTCCTCTCCGGCTCCGGCTCGACGCGCGAGCACGTCCAGCGCCTCGGCCGCATCCTGCGGAAGTTCCCCGGCAAGGAGGCGATTCTCTACGAGGTGGTGACGCAGGACACGACCGAGGAGCACATCAGCCGCCGCCGCGGCGCGGGCGAGCAGTTCCGCGACCAGCGGCGTGAGCCCGCAGGCGGGACGCTGCCTGAGTTATGAAGGGAACGATAATTCACATGGGTAGACAGGATGGACAGGATAGGAATTAAGATTTCAACTTTGAAATTTCAAACCGGCACTTCTTTTATCCTGTCAATCCTGTCCACCCGTGTGAACTGTTCTTGACTTATGCTGACCGCAGACCTCGCGATGAGCTGGCAGCGCGGCGACCAGATTCGGCCGCGCTACATCGACGCGGACGACGAGGAGTACCTGCGCGCGGCCGAAGACCTGACCGCGCTCTTCGCGTCGCACGGCGGGCGTTCGCGCGCGTCGCTCGAAGAGTCTTTGCAGGAGTACGTCGGGACGGGGACGGACTACCGCATCCTGCGCGGGCTGATTAAGCTTTTGACCGACCGCTGCGAGTTCGAGACTTCGTCGCCGGCCGAGCCCGCCGAGATTCGCCGCGCTCTCTTCCTCAAGGCGCGCGAGCGCCACCCGGTCGCGTCCCCCGAGGCGCGCGCCGAACTCGTCGCCGAGGCCGCGCGCGAACTCGCGTGCGAGCCGTCGGCGCTGACGGAGGCGCTCTACGCCGACCTGCCCGAGAACCAGCGGCTCGCGAGCTTTGAGCCCGTCACGCCGCCCGCGCTGCTCGACCTCTACAACGTCGCGCAGGCGCAGGCGCTGCTCTACCGCTCGGTCGAGATGCGCCTGTGGCTTGAGCCGCAAGCGCCCGAGGGCTTCCGCGAGCTGTTCGGCTCGATTAAAGCCTACCGGCTGATTCACACCGTCCGCGGCAACTCGCGCGAGGGCTACGAGGTGCGGCTCGACGGCCCGGCCTCGATCTTCCAGCGGTCGCAGAAGTACGGCATCCAGATGGCGGTCTTCCTGCCCGCGCTCCTGCTCTGCAAGGGCTGGCGCATGAGGGCCGAGATTCAGTCGAGGCAGAGCCGCGTCGTCTACTTCGAGCTGACGAGCGAGCAGACGCTCCTGCGCTCGCACTACCCCGAGATCACCGCCTACGAGAACCCGGTCACGGACAGGCTCGCGGCCGCCTGGTCGCGCGCCGGGACCCTCTGGGAGCTTGAGCCGAGCAGCGAGGTGCTCGACCTCGGCGACAGCGCCTTCATCCCCGACTTCGTCCTGCGGCACGCCGAGACGGGCGCGCGCGTCTTCCTCGAAGTCCTCGGCTTCTGGACGCCCGAGCACCTGCGCGAACGCCTGCTCGAATTCGACCACGCCGGCGTGAGGAACTTCATCCTCGCCGCCTGGGACGAGCTGCGCGGCACGCGCGACCCCATGACGAACGTCCCCGCGAACACCATTGTTTTTAAGAGAAGTCTCGACCCGGCCGCGGTCGCGCTGATGGCTGACAGTCTGGCCGCGGAGACGCAGGGGCACGGAGGTTAAATCTCAAAGCTCAAATCTCAGGTTCGAGCTTTCCGAATCCCTCCGCGTCTCCGTGTCCGTGCGGCTATTTATTACCCGAACACTTCGACCTTCCACACGTCCTCGGTCAACTGCGTGGTGGTGATTTCTACTGGCAGGAATTTTTTGACGACCTCGATGTTGGTCGTGGTGTGCGGCGTGGGCGTGACGGTCGTGTAGGAGCCGCCGCCCGCGAGCGCCATCGGGATGAGGAGCTGGTCGG
>DASVSK010001139.1:0-2296 GCA_036388135.1 Pyrinomonadaceae bacterium
GGCCTCGGCCGGCTCGGGCGTTTCGGCGAGGCTTAAGTCGTACTTGCCCTCGTGGCGCGCGAAGAAGTTTTTGAGGAAGGCGACGGCGTCGGCGGGCGTCATCGAGTGGAGCGCCTCCATGTCCTGGTTGCGCGGGAAGCGCCGGCGGCGGTCTGGGCGCTCGAAGTAGCCCCGGCGGTAGGCCGTCTCGGCGTCGAGCGCCGTCAGCCCCTTGAGCAGCTCGCGCGGCGCGACGAAGGCGTTGTTGTATTCGAGCGCGAGCAGCGCGTAGTCGTGCCGCGCGCACAGCTCTTCGAGGCTGGCGATGCTGTAGCCGAAGAAGTGGTGTTGGAGGCGGAAGTCCGGGTCGTAGCCCACGCGGAAGCGGACGGGCGGCGGTATCTTCTCGTTGATCTCGGCGACGACGACGCGGGGGCGGAAGCTCCCCAGCACGGCGTCGAGCACCCAGTAGTCGTAGCTGTCTATGTCGAGGCTCAGGACGCCGAAGTCCTCGGGGACGGCGTGCTCGCGCAGCAGTGTGACGACGTTGGCGGGGGTGACGAGCGCCTGCCGCGCCTCGACGCCTTCGAGGTTGCGGTAGGCGCGCGCGAGGCGGCGCGCGCGCCGGGCGTCGCCCTCGAAGCCGACGCCGCGCCAGCCCCGGAGGAAGAGCGCGTAGGTGTTCGAGCCGCGGATGCCGTCGCCCGCGCCGACGTCGACGGCGACGCGCGCCGCGCCCTCGGGGTCGAGCCGCGCGACGAACCCGGCGAGCATGCGCTCCTCGTCGAAGTTCGAGAAGCCGCTCCGGCGGAAGCGCTGCCGCGCCCGCTCGATGTGGAGCCCGAGCCTGTTCAGGTACCGCTGCGCTTTCTTCACCATGCGTCTTAAGTTTCGGCGACCGGCCGGGCGGGTCCTTCGGGGATAGTCTAAACGCTCACTTCGCACGCCTTTATGCCAAAGCCCCGGGGGCAAGTCAAACGAGGGGAAGTAGACGGTAGACAGTAGTCAGTAGTCGGTAGCGCTCCGCGTCACGCGCGCCGCCGGTTTCACGCCGACCGCGAGGCCGGAGGCGGTTTTCCTACTGACTACTGACTACTGTCTACTGTCTACTTCCCTCAAATCACGTCGGCGAAGTTCTTGCGTGTGCGCGCGAACCACCAGTAGCCGAGGAGGAAGGCGGCGAGGGCGAAGGCCGCGGTGTAGGCGAGCCCCGCCCAGTCGGGCGGCGCGCCTTCGAGCAGGGCGCGGCGGTAGCTGCGCACGAGCGGGGTGAAGGGGTTGAGTTCGAGCGCGGGGCGGAAGCGCGCCGGCACCACCTGCTCGGGGTAGATGATGGGCGTCAGGTAGAGCCAGGCCATCAGCGCGAGGCCGAGCACCTGCGCCGTGTCGCGTACGAAGACGCCGAGCGAGGCGACGAGCCACGCGCCGCCGAGCGTCAGCAGTAGCTGCGGGACGAGCAGGACGGGCAGCCACAGGACGGTGGCGTGCAGGTCGCGCCGGATGACGACGGCCGCCGTGATGAGCGCGACCGTGCCGAAGAGCTGCGCGACGAGCGCCGCGAGCGCCTGCGCGACGGGCAGCGCCTCCAGAGGGAAGACGACGCGCTTGACTAAGTTGGCGTGCGCGACGACGATGCCCGAAGACTGCTGCAAGGTCTCGGAGAAGGCCGTCCAGGGCAGGAGCCCGCAGAAGAGGTAGAGCGCGTATTCCAGCGGCGTGCCGCCCTCCGTGAAGCGCGCGCCGAAGACGCCCGCGAAGAGGAAGGTGAAGACGGCGATCATCACCGCGGGCGTCAGGAGCGCCCACAGCAGGCCGAGCGCCGAGCCGCGGTAGCGCGCGACGGTCATCCGCCGCGCCAGCGGCCAGATGAGGTCGAAGCGCCGCGGCAGCTCCCAGAGCGGCCGCCACACCGCCCGCCGCGCCGTCTGTGCCGAGATCATGCCGCGCATTGTAGCAGGATTCGGGAGCTAGAAACCCAAACGACGGGGGTGGCCGTGGAGCCTTCATTCAGGGTCGCAGACGCGACCGACGTCGACACGCTGCTCGCCATGATGCGCGGGCTTTACGAGCACGAGCGCATCGCCTTCGACGAGGCGGCGGCCCGCGCCGCGCTCGGGCAACTGCTCGCCGACGATTCGTGCGGGGTCGCGCACCTGATACTGTTCGGCGCGGAGGTCGCGGGCTACCTCGTCCTCACCTTCGGCTTCAGCCTTGAGTTCGGCGGGCGCGACGCCTTCGTCGACGAGCTGTTCGTGCGCGAGGAGTTCCGCGGGCGCGGCGCGGGGGCGGCGGCGCTCCGCTTCGCCGAAGGGCTCTG
>DASVSK010001140.1:0-2416 GCA_036388135.1 Pyrinomonadaceae bacterium
GGGAGCGTGGGCGGCGGGGGCGCGGCCTACCGCGTAGACCTGCGCCTGCGGCCGCACGGCCGAGACGGCGCGCTCGCCGTCTCGTACGACGAGGCCCTGCGCTACTACCGCACGAAGGCGCACGCGTGGGAGCTTCAGGCGCTCATCCGCTCGCGCGCGGCCGCCGGCTCGCAGCCGCTCTTCGCGCGCTTCGCCGAGGGGCTGCGCGCGAGCGTCTACCGCGCCGAGCAGACGGTCGCGCAGGCGCTCGCCGACGTCCGCCTCGCCAAGCAGAAGATAGACCGCTTCCACGCCGAGGAGTCGCGCGGCTTCAACGTCAAGCTCGGGCGCGGCGGCATCCGCGAGATAGAGTTCATCGCGCAGGCGCTCCAGCTCGCGCACGGCGGGCGCGACGGGTGGCTGCAAGCGCCGCACACGCTCATCAGTCTGGGGCGGCTCGCCGACCGCGGCCTCATCACCGAGCGCGGGCGGAGCGAGCTGTCCGACGCCTACGACTTCCTGCGCACGGTCGAGCACCGCTTGCAGATGGAGCACGGCCTCCAGACGCACACCGTGCCCGAGGACGCGACGCGCCGCGCCCTGCTCGCGCGCCGGATGCACTTCGCGCCGCCGCGCGCCCTCGCCGAGTTCGACGAGGCGCTCGCGCGTCACACCGACGCCGTCTCGCGCGTCTTCCACGGCGTCTTCGACGTCGAGGATGAGAGTGGTGCTGAAGCGAATGTCGGTGCCGGGGGGAGAGTTAGTGCCGGAGTGAAAGTCGACGCCGGGGGGGGCGTCGCTCCGCGCGGTCGGGGTCAGGCGTCCGCGGGCTCTCCGCCGCCGGGTGCCGCCGCGGACGCCGCAGTCCCTCAATCCGAGGACGACGCCGACGCGGGGGCGTCCGCCGCGAACGTCGCGGCGGTCGTGTCGGGCGGGTCGGAGGTCGAGCCGGGCGAGCGCGCGCTGGGCGCACATGCGCGCGCCGCGGCCGAGGTCTTCGCGGGGCGGCTCTCGCACGCGGGGGCGGACGAGGTCGAGCGCCTGCTGCGCGAGGAGGCGGCGCGCTGTCCTGACTCGCGGCGGGCGCTCCAGGTCGTCGCGCGCGTGGCCGCGTCGCTCGAAAAGACGGGGGAGGCGGGCGGGGCCTGGAAGCGGGAAGGCGGGGCGTCGTTCGAGGGCGGCGGCGGCGCGTTGTCGGAGCGCGCGCTGCGCGAGCTGGTGCGGCTGTGCGGGGCGTCGGAGTCGTTCGGCGAGATGCTGACGGCGAACCCGTCGCTCATCCCTTCGGTCGAGACGGCGGCGGGGACGGTCGCGGCGCGCGACCAGCGTGCGCTTCTGCGCGCGGCCGTCGACGCCGAGCGCACCTTCGGCGGCGAGCTGGCGGCGCTGCGCCGCGCGTGGACTCACCTCGTCGTCGAGATCGGCGCGCGCGACGCGGCGGGCGAGCTGAGCCTCGGCGAGTCGAACGCGCTCCAGACCTCGCTCGCCGCGGCGAGCATCAACGTGGGGCTGCTCGTCGCACGGCGCGAGATGGCGCGCCGCCACGGCCGGCTCGCGGCCGGGCCGCGCCTCGCCGCGCTGGCGCTGGGCCGCCTCGCCAGCGGCGGCATGGACTACGGCTCCGACCTCGACCTCGTGCTCGTCTACGACGAGGACGTGCCCTCGCCGGTCGCGGGGCTCGCGTGCGAGCAGGCGTACGCGCGGATGGTCGAGCTGCTGGTCAACGCGCTCTCAAGCTTCACGCGCGACGGCCACCTCTACCGCGTCGACCTGCGCCTGCGGCCGGACGGGAAGAACGGCCCGCTCGCCTCCTCGTCGCGCGCCTTCGTCGATTACCTCGGCGGGCGCGCAGAGGCCTGGGAGTGGCTGGCGCACGTCAAGCTGCGCGCGGTGGCGGGCGACCTTGAGTTCGGGCGCGCGGTGGAGGCGCGTGCGCGGGCGGCGGTGCACGAGGGCGCGGGGCGTGCGGGGGCGGCGGCGCTCGCGGCCGAGACGCGCCGCGTGCGCGAGCGGCTCGAAAGGGAGCGGGGCGCGTCGCGCGCGACCGACATCAAGTACGGGCCGGGCGGCATGCTCGACGTCTACTTCGCCACGCGCTACCTGCAACTGCGCGACCGCCTGCCCGACGGCGGCGACGACCGCTCGACGCGCGCCTCGCTGCAACGGCTGCTCGACGCCGGCTCGCTCGACGCGCGCGACTTCGACGCGCTCTGCGGCGGCTACACGCTGTTGCGCCGGCTCGACCACGAGCTGCGCCTGCTCGCCGGGCGCTCCACGCGGCTGCCCGCCGCGGAAGACCACCCCGTCCTGCGCGACCTCGCTCGCCGCGCCGGCCACGCCTCGCCGGCCGCGCTCACCTCGGAACTCGCCGGGCGCATGTCGGCCGTCCGCGCCGCCTACGAGAGAATCACGACGGCGAATTAGCACGGAGACGCGG
>DASVSK010001141.1:0-8030 GCA_036388135.1 Pyrinomonadaceae bacterium
ATCTTGCCGCCGCACTCGGGGCAGAACTTCGGGGTGCCGTCGGGCTGGTGGCCGCAGCCGGTGCAGGTGGCTTTCGGCGGCGTGGTCGGGGTGCCGCACTCAGGGCAGAACTTGGCCTTGCCGACCTCGACCCCGCAGCCCGTACAGTTGGCGGCCGCGGCCGCGGCGGCGGCGGCCTTCTGCCGCTGCGCGGGCGCGGGGGCCCTGACGGCCGAGCCAGCGGCCATGTCGATGCCGGAGACGTAGTCGGTGGCGCGCGCCTTCTCGTTGAGCTGCTCGCGCGTCGCCTCGGCCTTGGCGTGCGCGTGCGCGGAGGCCAGCTCCTCCTGGTAGTCGGGCGCGCACTCCTCACACTGCCCGGCCGAGTCGTTCCAGCAGACCTCGGGGCAGACCCAGCGGCCGCAGCGCGAGCACTGGTGGAAGTGCGTCTTGCCCTCCTCGACCGCCTTCTGCAGCGCCTCGTCGTGCGCCTTGCCGCCGACGGCGCGCTGTATCTCGTAGGCCGAGTTGCCGGCCGAGCTGAGCCACCCGCCGAACAGGTCGCCCGCGGCGCGCAAAAGCGACCCGCCCGTCCCCGTTAAAGACGGCTGGTAGCGCGACATGTAGCCGTTGCCGCACTTGTCGCAATGGAACTTGAACTGGTACCCCTTGTCGGTCGAAAGGTCGTCGTAGTTGTTGACGAACTGAATCATCCCCATGCGAAAAAAACCTCCGAGAGCGGTGGTGGGTGAAAAGTGACGTTTGACGAGTTAAAGAGCCCGGCGGGCGGCGTCGGATAGACCGCGAAAGAAAAGATAGCAGTTAGAGATTTTCTTGTCACCCGCCATCCGCCGCTACTCGCCAAAGCTTTTATCCTCGGGATTGACTTTACCGGAGCCGCGGATTTACCGTCGGGGGAGGTAGCGGAGGGCCGGAGATGCTGGACAAGAAACAGGCCGAAGAGATACTGCGCGCGCTCAGCGCACTGCCCGCGGACAAGATTTCGGAAGCGCAGGACTTCATCCTCTTCCTCCGTACGCGGTACGGCCGAACATCGCCCGTCGACGAAGGTGACGCGTGGTCGGAGGAGGACTTGCGCGACCTGACGGCGGCGGCCGTGAAGTACGCGGAACAGTCGTTACCGGAGTAGGCGTATCCTGATGGTTAAACCGGGCGCGGTAGTGACGGTGGATTTCCCCGGCGCAACGGGAATTAAACGGCGTCCTGCAGTCGTCGTTTCGACCACGACATACCACGCCACGCGTCCCGACGTGATTCTCGCCGTCATAACGAGTCAGACGCCGTCCGCCGCGGCTCCGTCAGATTACGTTCTTCAGGACTGGTCGGCGGCCGGCTTACACAGACCCTCCGCATTCCGCTCTTTCCTCGTCACGCTCCCGGCCGCCGCCGTCGCCTCTGTCGTCGGCCAACTATCCGACCGCGACTGGCGAGAAGTTCAGACTCGGCTCCGGGTCGCGCTCGCCGTCTAATCGTCGGCTTCGCCTTTGGCCTCCTGCCACAGCTCCTCCATCTCTTCGAGGGTCGCTTCGCCGGGGGCGCGGCCGCGTGCTTCGAGGCCGCGCTCGATGTGTCGGAAGCGGCGGCGGAACTTGCGGCTGGTGAGCTTGAGGGCGGACTCGGGCTCGACGTCGAGGCGGCGCGCGATGTTGGTGACGGCGAAGAGGAGGTCGCCGACCTCCTCGCGGACGCGCCGGTGCTCGGCCTCGGCCGCGTCGGCGTCGCCGCCGGCCTCGCGCAACTCGCGTATGGCGGCGCGCAGCTCGTCGGTCTCCTCGCGGAGCTTGTCGAAGATTTCGTCCACGTCACGCCAGTCAAAGCCGACGCGCGCGGCCCTGGCGGAGAGCTGGTGCGCCTCCATCAGCGCGGGCGCTTTCGCGGAGACGCCGTCGAGCAGTGAGGCGTCCGCGTCGTCCTCGCGCCCCGCGGCACGCTTCTCCTCCGCCTTGAGCGCCTCCCAGTTGCGCAGCAGCTCCTCGTTGTCCCGCACCACGACGTCGCCGAAGACGTGCGGGTGGCGGCGCACCATCTTCGCGTGTATCTGCGCGGTCACGTCGTCGACGGTGAACTCGCCGCGCTCGGCCGCGACCTGCGCGTAGAAGACGATCTGGAAGAGCAGGTCGCCCAGCTCTTCGCAGAGGCCCGCGGGGCGGCCCTCGCGCGCGTCCTCGACGGCCTCGAACGCCTCGTAAGCCTCTTCGACGAGCATCGGCGCCAGCGTGGCGTAGGTCTGCTCGCGATCCCAGGGGCAGCCCTCGGGCGAGCGCAGCCGCGCCATCAGCGCGACGAGGTCTTGGAAGTTTGCGGGCATCTCTCGTTCCTTAAGCTTTGGACTTTAAGCCCGGATTATGACAGAAAGTGTTCGTTGATTCATTTGCTCATCGGCTCATCGATTCAATGAACAAATGAATCAACGAACAAGTGAGTCAATGAGTCAACCCCTCCACCCTTCTTACCGCGGGCGGCTCGCGCCCTCGCCGACGGGCCACCTGCACCTCGGGCACGCGCGCACCTTCTGGGCGGCGTATGAGCGCGCGCGTGCGGCGGGCGGCGTGCTCGTGCTGCGCGACGAAGACCTCGACCCGGCGCGCTCGCGCGCGGAGTTCGCCGCCGCGATGCTCGAAGACCTGCGCTGGCTCGGCGTCGAGTGGGCGGAAGGCCCGGACGTGGGCGGCCTCTTCGAGCCCTACACGCAGAGCCGGCGGAGCGGGCTCTACCTCGACGCGTGGGCGCGCCTGGTCGCGGGCGGACACGTCTACCCTTGCGCCTGCTCGCGCAGGGACATCGCGCGCGCGGCCGAGGCCCCGCACGAGTCGCCCGCCGCCGGGTCGCAGGCGGTGGGCGCGCGCGCGACGCCGGACGACGAGCCGCACTACCCCGGCACCTGCCGGCCCCGGGCGGGCGTCGAGCCCCGCCGCGCCGCCGAGCCGGCCGGGCTCAACTGGCGCTTCCGCGTGCCCGACGCCGAGGAGATAGTTTTTGAAGACTCGAACCGCGGCCTCCAGACCTTCGTCGCCGGGCGCGACTTCGGCGACTTCGTCGTCTGGCGCAGGGACGGCGTGCCCGCCTACCAGTTGGCGGTCGTGACGGACGACGCGCTGATGAATATCACGGAGGTCGTGCGCGGCGCAGACCTCCTGAAATCGACGGCGCGGCAGATGCTGCTCCAGCGCGCGCTCGGCCTCCCGACGCCCGCCTACTTCCACTGCGACCTCGTCACCGACGAGCGCGGCGAGCGGCTCGCCAAGCGCCACGCCTCGCTCTCGCTGCGCGCGCTGCGGGCCGCGGGCGTCACGCCCGTGGAACTGCGCGCGCTCTTCGTGGGCTGAAGTCCCCGCGCGGCGGGGGCGCGGAATGCCGCCGCAACCGGGCGTGCCTTACCGAACCGCTTTCTTGCGACGGCGCGGGCGCAGGTGCTACCATCCGGCTTTAAGCAACCTGCACAACTTCAACCCTTTCGCGCCCTGCACCGGCCCGGCCGGCGGCGGGCGCACGTGAGCAACAGATGAGCGAAGAGAAGCCCACATTCAAAGTCACCGACCGCCGGCTCTTCAACCCCGACGGCACGCCCCGCGACCTCCCGCCCGAGGACGAGCCAGCGCCTGCCGCCGCGCCGCCCGAGGCCGCGCAGGCCCAGGCCCCGACGCCGCGCACGCCCGAGCCGCCCGCGGACGAGCCGCCGCGCGCCGCGCCCGCCCCGCCGGAAGAGACCGCGACGCTTGAGGGCGAAGCGACCGCCGACCAGCGCGAAGCGCCGGCCGACGAGGGCTTCCTGATGCTCGTTGAGTTCGTCGCCTCCTTCGCGGCCGACGCGCTCGGGATGGTCAACCACCCCGGCGGCGGGGGCGTCAACCTCTCGCTCGCCAAGCAGTGCATCGACATGCTCGGCACGCTCCAGGGCAAGACGCGCGGCAACCTCGCGGGCGAGGAGCGGCAGTTCCTCGACATGATCCTCTCGCAGCTCCGGATGCAGTACGTCTCGCTCACCAACGCGCCGCGCCCGCCGCAGGGCGGGGGGGGACGCGGCTTCACCGGCGGAGACATCACGGGGGGGAGATGAAGAGCGGTAGGTGGTGAGTGGTGAATGGTGAATGGCGGCGGCGGCCGCCCGCCGCGGGCGGCCGCCGCGCGAGCCGTTAAGCGTACGGCGACAAGTCACCACTTACCATTCGCCATTTACTATTTACGAGCGATGAAGTTCACACTCCTCGGCACGGGCACCTCGACGGGCGTGCCCTCCATCGGCTGCGGGTGCGAGACGTGCGCGTCGGACGACCCGCGCGACAAGCGCCTGCGCGTCTCGGTGCTCGTCGAGCACGAGGGCCAAACGGTCCTGGTCGACACCTCCTCCGACTTCCGCCAGCAGGCGCTGCGCGCGGGTCTCAAGTACCTCGACGCCATCCTCGTCACGCACTGCCACGCCGACCACATCTTCGGGCTCGACGACATCCGCCCCCTGAACTTCCGCCACGGCGCGCTTGGCGTCTACGCCGACCGGCGCGCGTGGGTCGACATCCGGCGCATCTTCAAGTACATCTTCGAGCCCAGCTACTTCGGCGGCGGGCTCCCGCAGGTCGTCGCGCACACGGTCGAGCACGGCGCGCCCTTCTGCCTCGGCCCCGGGCTCGACGTCACGCCCGTCGAGGTCATCCACGGTCGGCTGCCCGTCACCGCCTACCGCTTCAACGACTTCGCCTACGCGACCGACCTGAGCGAGATTCCGCCCCACTCGCTCGACAGCCTGCGCGGCCTCGAAGTGCTCGTGCTCGACTGCCTCCGGCTCACGCCGCACCCGACGCACCTCTGGCTGGAGCGCGCGCTCGCCTACGTCGAGGAGCTTCGCCCGCGCCGCGCCTACCTCACGCACATGTCCCACGACATCAAGCACGCGCGCGACTCGGCGCTGCTCCCCGGCGGGGTCGAGTGGGGCTACGACGGGCTCGAAATCAGCAGTCAGTAGTCGGTAGACGGTGGCGCTCCGCGCCGCGGCCGTCGACGCCGACTCCCTGACGTCCCGACTCCGAAAGTTTTTCTACTGACTACTGACTACTGACTACCGTCTACTTCTTCTCCTATGCGTCTTTTCCACGGGTACGAGAACGCGGAGATCGCGCGGCCGTCGGTGCTGACGCTCGGCGTGTTCGACGGGCTGCACCTCGGCCACCAGCTCATCGTCAGCCGCGTGGTCGAGCGCGCGCGCGCGACGGGCTCGGTGCCCACCGTCATCACCTTCGACCCGCACCCGCGCGCCGTGCTCCACCCTGAATCGGCCCCGCCGCTCCTCCAGACCTTCGACCAGAAAATCGAGGCGTTCGGCGTCCTCGGCGTCGAGCAGGCCATCGTCGTCCGCTTCACGCGCGAGTTCGCCGGGGTGCGCGCCGAAGAGTTCCTGAAGGACGTGCTGCACGAGCGGCTGCAAGCGCGGGAGGTCTACCTCGGGCGCGGCTTCGCGTTCGGGCAGGGGCGCGGGGGCGACATCGACCTGCTCAGGCGCGTGAGCCGCGAGCTGGGCTTCCACGCCGACGAGGTGCCGGAGGTGCGCCTGCGCGGACGGCGCATCAGCTCCAGCCGCATCCGCGGGCTGCTGGCCGCGGGCTCGGTCAACCTCGCGCGGCGGATGCTGGGGCGGCCGTACGGCGTCGAGGGGCGCGTCGTGCGCGGGGCGGAGCGCGGCCGCACGATAGGCTTCCCGACCGCGAACCTGCGCCCCGACAACCGCGTCGTCCCGCGCCGCGGCGTCTACGTCACCGCGACGCTCATCGGCGGCGCGTGGCGGCGCAGCGTGACGAACGTGGGCGTCCGCCCCACCTTCGAGAAGGAGGCCGAACCTTCCATCGAGACTTACGTAATGGACTGGGGCGGGGATTTGTACGGCGACGTGGTGCGCGTGCGCTTCCTCCACCGCCTGCGCGACGAGCGGCGCTTCTCGTCCGTCGATGAGCTTAAGCGGCAGATCGACTCCGACGCGGCGCGCGCGCGAAAATATTTCACGCGGGCGGGCGTTCGGCGCTCGCTCTCGGTCATCTAAATTCGGGCCGGAAAGCTCCAGTTTTAAGGCCAAAGTCGAAGAACCGGGCTCTCGACTTCGACCCCCGAGGCCGGAACTTTGAGCCGCCGGAAACAGCTTCGCCACAGGTTTTGAGTACGCTCTTATGGTCATGGCAGCTATCGAGAGGGAAGAGCCGGGGACGCCCCACGCGTCGGGCGGCGCGCGCCCCGCGGCCGGGGCTGACGCCGTGAAGAAGGCCGGTCTCGCGCTGTCGAAGCCCGGCGCGGGCGTCGCGGCGGGGGGCGGGCCGCGCGCCCTGCCCCCGGCGACGGCGGGCGCGGAGGGCGCGGGTGCGGCGGAGTCGTTTGAAGTCGAGGCCGGGGGCTGGCGCGGCCTCTGGCGCACCTGCCAGATAGTGCGCGTGCTCGGCACGATGGCGCTCTACCTCTTCCTCAACGACTACGACATCCGCGCGACCTTCAACCGCCGCGTCGCCGCGCGCCGGCTCGAAGAGGCGCGCGCGCGCGGCCGCGCCGCGTACTTCAAGGCGTGGGCGCGCGACCTCCTGCTGCGCCGCGCTTTGGACAGGCTGACCCGGCTCGTGCGCCTCTGCGTCTACCGCGGCGCGGAGGGGAGCGAGTCGAAGGAGCGGCAGCTCGAACGGCAGGGCGTGTGGCTCAAGGAGAACCTGATCGGGCTCGGCCCCACGTTCATCAAGATAGGGCAGGCGCTCGGCACGCGCGCAGACCTCCTGCCGCTGGCCTACATCAAGGAGCTGGCGCTCCTCCAGGACCAGGTCCCCGCCTTCCCCACTTCGGAAGCCTTCGCGCGCATCGAGTCGGAGCTGGGGCGCACGCTCGCCGAAGCCTACGCCGAGATCGACCCGGAGCCGGTCGCCTCGGCCTCGCTCGGGCAGGTCTACCGCGCGCGCCTGCACACGGGCGAGGAGGTCGCCGTCAAAGTGCAGCGCCCCGCCCTGCGCGAGACGGTCGGCTTCGACGTCGCCGTGCTCGGGCGCATCACGCGGCGGCTGGCGCGCTACCCCTCGGTCTCGGAGAACGCCGACTGGGAGGGGATGTTGGGCGAGTTCCGCGAGACCATCGCCGAGGAGATGGACTACGCGCGCGAGGGGCGCAACGCCGACCGCTTCCGCGAGAACTTCCGCGAGTGGCGCGCGGTGCGCGTGCCGCGCATCCACTGGACGCACACCACGGCGCGCGTCATCACGATGGAGTTCGTGCGGGGGACGAAGGTCACCGACCTCGAAGGGTTGAAGGCGCGGCGCATCTCGCCCGTCAAGGTCAACCGCCTGCTCGTGCGCGCCTACCTCAAGCAGTTGCTCGAAGACGGCTTCTTCCACGCCGACCCGCACCCCGGCAACCTGCTCGTGATGGACACGGGGCACCTCGCCTTCTTCGACTTCGGCATGGTCGGCCGCATCACGCCCGCCTTGCAGTCGCGGATGATCGACTCGTTCTTCCACGTCGTCGGCCGCGACACGGCGGGGCTGGCGCAGGACTTGATAAACCTCAACTTCCTCAAGCCCGGCGTCGACCCGGACAGCGTCCGCCCGGTCGTCGAAGGGCTCTTCCGCCACTACCTCAACCTCAGGCTCGGCGACGTCAACTTCAAGGAGCTGACCTACGATCTGGCGGAGGTGATGTACGAGTACCCGTTCCGCCTGCCGTCGAACTTCACCTACATCATCCGCGCGCTGATGACGCTCGAAGGCATCGGCATCGTCACCGACCCCGGCTTCAGCTTCTTCGAGACGGCGCGCCCCTACGCCAAGGAGTTCATGCTCCGCCGCGAGGGCAAGCAGTTCCGCCGCCTCCTCCTCGACAAGCTCACCGGCCGCGAGGAGGGGCGCGTCGAGTGGGGCAAGATGTGGAAGCTCGCCAAGATGGCGGCGAAGATGTACCTCGAAAAAGAGGACGGGAAACGGCCCGCGAACGGCGAAGGCCGGAAGTGAGCCTTAAGAGTTTTTAACCGCGGAGGCGAAGAGACGCGGCCTGAAGCTATAAACTTCAGGCCGCGTCTCTTC
>DASVSK010001142.1:0-8053 GCA_036388135.1 Pyrinomonadaceae bacterium
ACGATCTCGACCTGCCCGCCGCGCATCCTCCGGATGACCGCCTCGCGCTGCGCCTGGCTCATGTCGCCGTGCAGGGCCTCGGCCGCGTAGCCGCGCGCCTGTAGCTTCTCGGTCAGCTCGGCCGCCCCGACCTTCGTCCGGGCAAAGATGAGCGCCGCCTCGCCCGCGCCCGCCTCGGCCTCCAGCAGCCGCGTCAGCACGTCTGGCTTCTGCCCCTCGGAGACGTTGACGTAACGCTGCTCGACGGTCGGCACCGTCAGCGTCTTGTGCTCTATCTCGACGCCCGCCGGGTCCCTCAGGTGGCGTTCGGCGATGCGGCGCACCTCGCGCGGCATCGTCGCCGAGAAGAGCGCCGTCTGCCGCCCCGTCGGCGTGTGCTCCAGAATCCACTCCACGTCCTCGATGAAGCCCATCCGCAGCATCTCGTCGGCCTCGTCGAGCACGACGAACTTGAGCGCTGCCAGGTCCAACGTCTCTCGCCGCAGGTGGTCCATGATGCGGCCGGGGGTGCCGACGACGACCTGCACGCCGCCCTGTAGCCGCCGGAGCTGCTGGCCGATGGGCTGGCCGCCGTAGACGGGCAGCACACGGACGCTTCCCATGTGTTTCGCGTAGGTGTGGAACGCCTCGGCCACCTGGATGGCGAGTTCCCGCGTGGGCGTCAGCACGAGGGCCTGCACGCCCTTGCCGGCCGGCCCCAGCCTCTCCAGGATGGGTAGGGCGAAGGCGGCCGTCTTGCCCGTCCCGGTCTGCGCCTGGCCGACCACGTCGCGCCCTTCGAGGAGCAGCGGGATGGTCTTCTGCTGGATGGGCGAAGGGGTCTCATACCCGACGTCGGCTATCGCCTTCAGTAACGGCTCGCCCAGGCCGAACTGGTCGAAAGAGTCGGCGCGTACTTCTGCTTTCGCCTTCATCCGAACACCTCTTTATGAAACTGATGATTCCATTATAACAGCGGAGCTCTGCGCGATACGTTTCACCGAACGTTTCTTAACCCACGCAAGCCCCCGCTCAGGTCCTACGCGTCGGTCGCCCGCGGGAGTCTGCGGGACACCTCGCCCTCCAGCATAACCAACTGCACGAGGAAGCTGACGACGAAGTAGGCGCTCATGGTCACGGCGAGGCCCAACAGGCCGTAACTGAGGAAGACCGCGACCTTCAGCGGGAGGTAGAGGGTGTAGATTAAGGCGGACACCTTCGTCGGCGTCTTCGTGTCTCCCATCGCGTAAAAGGCTCCCGACACCACCTGCCCCGAGACTCCGCCGTAGAACGCCCCGACGAGGGCGATGATGACCAGCCAGAGCGTGTGGACATTCTCGGCCGTGACGCCCGCGTGGCCGATGGTGAGCCGGAGCGCTTGCGTCCCGAAGGCCAGCAGCAGCAGCCCGCCCACCGAAGAGATGAGCCCGAGCAGCAGGAGCCTCGCGCGGTACGCGCGGCGGAAGCGCCGCCACCCCCCCGCGCCGGCCGCGAGCGCCAGCTTCGGCGCCAGAGGCGCGACCACCGCCTTGTTGGTAACCAGGATGACGTTGGCGTACACCTGCTGCGCGACGTAGAGCAGCGAGAGGCTCCCGGCCCCCTTCGTCGAGGCCAGGAAGCGGTCGAGAAGCGGCTCCGCGCGCAGGTACGCCTGCCCCGGCAGGAGCGGCATGAAGAGCCGCCAAGCCTCCCCCGCCGTGGGCGACGGCCACGCCGGGCGACGCCAGCGCCCGAGCACGGGCAGCAGGAAGGCCAGCTTCAGTCCGTTGTAAAAGACCGTGTTCCACGCCGCGGCGTGGATGCCGAAGCGCGGCAGCGCCCAGACCAGAAAGAGCAGCCCCGCGAGGTTCGCCAGCATGCCCGAGAACTCGACCCACACGAACCGCCTGCGCGCGTGATGCGCCGCCCAGAGCGTGACGATGCCGGCGTTGAGCACCATGCTCACGATCTGAATCCTGGTCAGGCCGACGGTCAGACTTTTGCCCTCGACCGAGAAGCCGGGGACGAGCAGCGGCACCCAGAGGCCGCACGAGGCGTAGAGGGCCGCGCCGACCAGCCCGAAGAGCGCCGTCACCAGCAGGAAGAAGAGCCACGCGTCCTCGCGCAGCCTCTCCGCGTCCCTCGTCGCCAGCAGCGGCACCAGCACGGGGAGCAGCGTTGCGCCGAGCACAAGGAAGACGAGCTGGGGCAGCCCGCCGGAGGCGAAAAAGGCGTCGGTCTCGACGTTGAGCCCCACGCGCGTGACGATGTACCACGCCGACAGGACGGCCAGCGCCGCGTTGCAGGTCGCCAGCGCGCCCAGCTTGACGCCCTGCCTGAACGAAGGAGAGCTCACGCGCACGCGCCGCGACTCCCGCGGCACGACACGTCCGAGCCCCCCGGACGACCCGAGTTTACCGTCAGCTTCCATCCGCATCCGCGCACGTGACCGCGCCCCCGCCCCGCCACATGAGGCCGCGGGCACCGGGCATTACGCCGCCTCGCTATCTGAGACTTGTGCGCCCCGGTGAGAATCGCACGCCTCGCCGAGCAGGCTCAGGTAGAGCTGTTCGTAGCGCCTCGCCGTCGTCTCGACGGGCCGCCCCGCCGCACTCGCGCGCGCCGCGTGCGCCCGCGCCGCGTCGCCGTACGACAGAATGGCTTTAATGTCCTCGGCCGCCTTCGACGTGTCGTCCGGGTCCGCGAAGCGCGCGGTCTGTTCGTCGAGCATCTCCCTGTGGGCCGGGATGTCCGAGACGACCAGCGGGCAGCCGCAGGCCATCGCCTCCAGCACGACGTTGGGGCAGCCCTCGACCCTGCTGAGCGAGACGAGCACGTCGGCGCGCTTCATCAGGTCCCAGAGGTTATCGACGTAGCCCTTGAAGACGATGCGGTGGGCGACGCCGAGCGAGCGCGCCATCCGCTCAAGGTGCGGCCGGCGCGGGCCGTCCCCGCACATGACGGCCACGAAAGGCATCTCGCCCGCGACGCGCGCCAGCGCGGCGATCAGGCTCTCGACGTTCTTTCCCGCGTCCATGCGCCCGGCGTAGAGCACGACCTTCTCGGCCGGGCCGAACCCGCCCGCCCGTGCGGAATCGGCCCGCGCTATCTCGTCGAAAGGTATCGCGTTCGGAATCACGCGCAGCGCCTGCGCGCCCGGCGCGGAGCGCCAGTAGGCGTCGCCACCGGCTGAGTTCGACACGACGGCGTCCGCCCTCCGGCCGAGCGAAAGGCGCAGCCTGTTCCTCCACCCCGCCGTGTAGAGTGGCGCGGAACTCGACTCCCTCAGCACCCAGCGCGTGCGGGTCAGGAGCGCCGCCGCCCCGCCCAGGATGTCCATGGGCGTGAGTATCGTCTGGACGACGTCCGGCCTCAGCCTACGCATCAGCCGGAGCAGCCTGTAGAAGATAACCGGGTCGCGATTACCGGCCCCGCCGAGCCGGTGCCACTTCACGCCCGCGGACTCCATCCGCGCGAGGTTCGGGCCGCCGCGCGACGAGGCGACGTGGACTTCGTGCCCGCCCGCGGCCAGCGCGGCGGCGATGTACGACAACTGCCGCTCGGCTCCGCCGTGTTCGAGAGTGGGGATGCAGTAGAGAATCTTCATGGCGCGTTTGTCGTGGCGTGAGACCGCAACGGGGCGGTTCACGCGACGAACGGCTCGGCCCCCCTCCGCAACAGGGCGAACACGGGGGCCCGCACGCGCGGGGCGAGCGACACGGCCGCGGCCGCGGCCAGCGCCCCCGCGGCGCAAAGGCATGCCAACGCCTCGACGCGCGACAGGCGCGGCGGCATCAGCCAGCGCGCGGCCGCGCCCGCGCAGAGCGCCCCCGCGAGCGGCAGAAAGACGTCCTCGAAGAGCCAGCGGCCCTGTTCACCTTTGAGGAACCAGCGGTGCGCCATGGGGAACGTCAGGAAGTAGCAGACGTTTAAGAGTACCCACACCAGCGCGGCCCCGGGGCCGCCGTACGCCCGGGCCATCAGGATGTTCAGCGGGACGACCGCGAGGAGCAGGAGGAGGTTCGTGCTCAGAATGAGGCCCCACCAGCCGTGCGCGATTTGCAGGAAGTAGGGTGCCTGAACCACCCCGTGCAACAGCATCCCCGCGACCAGGAGGGAGAGGACGAGGCTCGCGTTCTCAACGACCGCCGCGTCACCCGTCCACGCGTAGAGCACTTCGCGCGGGAAGAGCGCGGCCACGACGGCGATGGGCGCGAGTAGCACCGCCATCAACTGGCTCCCGCGGTGGTAGACCTCTGCGAGTTCGCGGCCGCCGCCCCGCGCGACCAGCCCCGACAACTGCGGAAAGACCGCGCCGTCCACCGAGATGATGACCGCGTACATGCCGCTCGCCACCCCCTGCGCCAGCGCGTAGTAGCCGAACATTTCGAGCGGCAGCAGCGTGCTCAGAATAATCTTGTCCCCCTGGAAGAGCCCCATGTTCGCGAACGCGTTCGCCGCGTAGGCGGCTCCGAACCGCCACACACGGCGTATCAGCTCGGGTCGGAAGCCGCCGGCGACTCCGCCGGACGCGGGCAGGCAGCGCCAGAGCAGGAGCGCGGCGGCCCCAGTGCCAGCCGCGGCCGCCGCTATCTGCACGGCGAAGAACGTCTCCGGGTCGGGCGCGACGAACCGGAGGGCCAGCAGCGTGCCCGCCGCGCGCACGGTCGCCGCGGCGGCGGCCAGCGCGTTGAAGAGCGCCTGCCTCTGGAGCCCGAGCAGCCCGCCCTGGTAGAAGGCGAAAGGGAACTGAAGCACCATCGCCGCGCCCATCAGCCTGACGCAGGACGTCACCGCCTCGGCCGAGAGCGACTGCGGCTGCACCCAGTGTCGCGCGACCAACGGGGCGAGCGCGAAGACCGTGGCCCCGACAAGCAATGCCATGAGCCAGTAGACGGCCTGGAGCGTGTAGACGAGGTCGCGCTGCGTCCGCGCGTCGCCGCCCTGTGCGTCGAGGCGCGCCAGCTCGCGGCTGAGCGTCGCGCCGACGCCCAGGTCGAGGACGACGAAGACGCTTTGCAGCGTGACGAAGAGCCCGACCAGCCCGAACGCCTCCGCGCCCATCAGCCTGACGTAGAGCGGGACGCACAGGACACCCACGGCGGCAGACCACGTGGCCCCGAACAGGTTCGCTAAGGTGTTCCTTTCGAGTCTTCCCAAACCCTTCACAAGCGCCGCCAGCCCGGCGGCGGCGCTACTCGACCTCGGCGACCACGACCCGACCCCCGACCATGTCGAGCAGCAGCGTTATCCTCGAAACGTCGCGGAGGCGGAGGCCCTTCCACTCGGCGAAATGGTCGTCCACGGCCTCGACCCTCACGTCCCACGAGTCGGCCTTCTCTTCGGGGCTGAACCCTATGGCGACGGTCGCCCCGTCACCCAGCTCGCCCCCGCCGA
Source organism: Pyrinomonadaceae bacterium (assembly GCA_036388135.1). Lineage (GTDB taxonomy): Bacteria > Acidobacteriota > Blastocatellia > Pyrinomonadales > Pyrinomonadaceae > QHXN01. The sequence continues at coordinate 5,356 of DASVSK010001142.1, forward strand.
GGATGTTCTCCCCCCACCCCGCCGACTCGCTCGGCGAGACGTAGACCGCGCGGAGCGTGGTGCCGGTGAAGTTGGCGAGTGAGAAGCCGAGGGCCCCGGCGCGCGCGCCGGTCGTCGCCGCGGACTCCCCGCGCGTCGGCGAAGCCATCCCCGCCCCGTCGCCCCTTTGGGCGCGCTGCGACGAGCAGGCGCAGGCGACGGCGAGTAGAAACGCCGACGCCACGCAAGCCGCTGCCCTTCCGTTCAACTCCCTCTCACCCCCTCGAACCCGCTTCCCTCGGCCGCCGCCCGGCCGACGTGAGGGCACCTTCAAAGCCCTTCGCGGCGAGGACAATCAGCAGCACCCAGAACGTGTAGCGAAACCTGTAAAGCGCGCCGACGTTAGGAACGACGAGCCCGAGCGCGGTCACCCCGAACACGGTGATAGACAGCAGCAGCCACGCGGCGAGCCTCCGCGGCGGCCGCAGGGCGGCCAGGAGGGCCAGCAGCCCGAACACGTACATGACGAGCGTCTCCACGCCGGACAACAACTTCCCGGCGCTCCCCACACGCCTGCCCGCGGCCACCCACGTGTTAGGGAAGGGCGCGCAGCAACCGACGGCGAAGGCGCGCGGGAGGTAGAGAAGCAGCGGCGTGAGGCCGTCGAACCTGACGTCGCGGTCGACGCCCGAGCCGGCCTCCGAATAGACCGCGCTGAACCTGTAGCGGACGCTGCCGACCCTGTGAGCGGCCCTGTCCGCCGCCGCACGGAGCCGCGCGGCATAACCCGGCGTCGCCCCCCCCTCGGCCGTCGCGCGCGGGAGGTACGTGACGACCGTGGGCACACGCTCCCCCGCGCTCAAGGCGGACTTGGGCGGGCCGCCCCCGTCCGAAGGGTAATGTTTGAACTTCTGAACCGCCGGCGAACCGAGGGAGTGCAGCAGAAACAGCAGCGCGCCCGCCGTCAGTATCAGGAGGGGGCCGGCCATGTTCCAGTACAGCACACGCCCCTCGGACACCTGGCGGACGACGAGCAGGGCGAACCCGAAGAGCACGAGCGCCAGAATGACGGCGGCGAATTGAAAACGGATGAGCAGGAGCAGCAGGATGGTGACGCCCATGAACGCGCCCGCGGCCGCGGCGCTCGCACGGCCGTAGTCCCTCGTCAGCCACGTCGTCACGCACAGCACGAGCGCGAGCGCCCCCGCGATGAAGAGCGGGTCCTTGAGGAGTTGCAGCGTGTGCAGCAGGAAGGTCGGCCACAGCGCGACCGCGCCCGCGGCCAGCAGGCCGGCGCGCCGGCCGCCGACCTCGCGGCCGAGCAGGAGGGCGAGTCCCACGACGGCCAGGTAGCAGAGAAGGTTGAACGGCTCCGCGCTCAACGTGCCGTAGCCGAAGAGCGGCCCGAGGAGCGCGAACTGAAGCGAGATGAGTCTGACGTGTACGGGCCCGCGCTCGCCCGCCCACGCCGCGACCCCGTCCCGCCTCAAGACCTCCACCAGCCGCGCGGCCCCGCGCTGGTACTCGTAACTGTCGAAGGCGAAGGAGCCCATGATCCCGTCGCGGTCGACGAGATTCGGCGCGAGCTGAGCCCGCCCGGCCCAGTGGAGCCCTAACGCCAGCGCGACGTGTAGCACGGCGGCGGCCGCGAGCAGCCGCCGCCCGCCAAAGGAGAACGCGGGCAGACGTCGTCCGAAGACGGGCGGAAGCCCCGCGAATGCGCTGGTCGTCTTGTCTCCCATTCTCCCGCCCTAGACCGCTCCTCCCGCCATGCGCCTGCCGCGCCCGGCAGAGCGGGCCGCGGCCCGCTCCTGTACAAAAGCTATGAACTCCTCCGTAAGCGCGTCGCCCGACGACGCGCGGGCGGGCGCGCGTATCGTACCCACCACGGAGCCCCCGTCCGCATGCGCCTCCGTGAAGAGCACGCGCGCCCCGCAGCGAGCGGCCACGTGCATCAGTGCCGGGGCGACGATGACGCGGCCGTTTACGGTGACGAACTCGACCGTCCTCGCCCCGTGGTGCTCCGCCCTGTCGGGCATCGCGCAGACGAGCCCGCCGCGGCGCAGTCTGCCGCGCGTCCTGACGAGGAAGGTCGGCGACGGCTGCACGGTTCGCACCGTCAGAGTGGTGCCGGCGACGCGCATCTCCGGGTCGGGGGTGATGACCAGCGGGTCGAGGCCGCGGTCATGGAAGAGGCGTATCATGAGCAGCGTGAGCGCCGCGTGAGGGCCGAGCACGAGCACGCCCTTGCCGGCCGCGCGCGCACGTTCCAGTTCCGCAAGCCCGCTCACCTCGACCACGGGGTCGAACCGCGCCCCGTTCCTCGTCATGGCGTTAAGCACGAAGTGGAGCGCGATCTCGTGCGGGCCGTCGAAGCCGATCAACTCCTGCTTTTGGTAAGCGTCCGTCAGCCGCAGTAAGGGCGTGACCGCGCGCGCGACGAACACGGCCGCGCCGAAGCGGTAGCGCCGCGGCGTCAGTCGCATCGCCGCGGCGAAAAGGAACTCCGCCGCCTGTATCAGCCGCCGCCGGGGGGCAGGCTTGACGCCCGCCTCCGGCCGCACGACTTCCGTCCGCGCATACCCCCCCGACCTGATAGTCGTGCTGTCCAATCAGTCTCCCACGGTAGAAAAGTTCAAAGCACATGCGGGCGTCAGCGGCCGCCCGGACAAGCTAAGCCCCAATCCATTATTTTATCTTTTTGTGTATCAGAGCGGAG
>DASVSK010001143.1:0-8049 GCA_036388135.1 Pyrinomonadaceae bacterium
ACTTGATGACGAAAGACGAGCTGCACGCCGTCTTCTACTTCTGCCCCTCGCCCTTTGCCTCTTTGTCTCGAATCCAGCCTCTCGCGGCCGGCCTTCCGCCCCGGTTCGGGCACAAGTTGAAATTGAATGTCATTGCCAACCCCCTTTGTTTGCAACAAATACGTTGACACGTCGGGTCGGCGTGGCTATCATCGGCGTGTTTTCAGCCACCAGACAGGGCAGTCAAATTTCGAGGAGACGTAGATGGCGAACCTAGAGTTGATCGACAATCTTAACCGCGCGCTGGGTCTTGAGCTGGCCGGCGTGATCCAGTACATGCAGCACAGCTTTCTTGTGACGGGGCCGGAGCGCGAAGTCTTCCGCGGTTTCTTCCGCGACCTGAGCGAGGAGGCGCACGACCACGCCGAGACGCTCGGCGACAAGGTCGTCGCGCTCGGCGGCGTGCCGACCGTCGAGCCGGGCGAGATACGGCAGTCGACCGACCTGGGCGAGATGCTCCGGCAAGACCTCGAACTGGAGCGCGCGGCGATGGAGGCTTACACGGCCGCCTGGCGCGCCTGCACCGACGCGGAACTCGCCACGCGCTTCCTCCTCGAAGAGCGGATCGCGTCCGAGCAGAAGCACATCGAGGAGTTCGAGAAGCTGACGAGCGAGCGAAAGGCCAACGTCACGCGCGAGAGGATTACGCTGCGGCAGGTGGGGTAGAGACTTAAACGGAAGAATGAGAAGGCGGCAGGCGCGTGTCAGGGTGACGCGCCTGCCGCCTTCCGCGTTCGGGGCGGAAATTTACGAGAGGGAGGGGAGCCGTATGACCTGCGCCGACGGCGTCGCGTCTCCGGCGTCCGCGTGCTGCCGCCGCACGCGGTGTCGCGCGACAGTGATGGCGCGGTGCAGCTCGTCGAGCTGCTCTTCCTCCACGCGTATCGTCTTCTGACAACACCAGCCGAGGCCGTCAGTCCACGTCAGGTACCGCAGCGCGACGGACGCGCCGCCCTCCTGCTGCTCGAACGAGACCTCGACCTTCTGTTGCTTGCCGGCGCGTTCGGGGGAAAGACCCGACGCCGTGTTGCTGCCCGACTTCATACCTTTGAAGAACTCCTCGGGGAAGATATTTCGCGGCTTCCAATCTCGCTGCGTTGAAATTGGATTTCAATTTCTATTATCCGCAAGAGACCTTTCTCTGTCAAGAACATTTTTAGAGAGGTCTCGGCTTCGTCCGCCTTACGAGGAAGGGGAGCTTTTTTCGAGTGCGGCGAGTCGCGCTTCGAGCGCGCGGACTGTTCGCTGCATCTCGCCGAGGCGGCGGAAGGCGGCGGTCGAGCGGAGCCATTCGCGGTTGTCGAAGGCGGGGATGCCCGAGAGGATGCGCCCCGCGGGGACGTCGTGGCTGGTGGCGCTCTTGGCGGTCAGCACCACGTCGTCGCCAATCTCCAGGTGGCCGGCCACGCCGACCTGGCCGGCGAGGATGACGCGGCGGCCGACGCGCGAGCTGCCGGCCAGGCCGACCTGCGCGCAGACGAGCGCGTCCTCACCGACCGTGCAGGAGTGTCCGATCTGGACGAGGTTGTCTATCTTCGCCCCGCGCGCGATGCGCGTCTCGCCGACAGAGGCGCAGTCGACGGTCGTGCCCGCGCCTATTTCGACGTCGTCCTCTAAGACGACGCGGCCCGTCTGCGGAATCTTCAGCCAGCGCCCCCCCTCGTCCTTCGCGTAGCCGAACCCGTCCGAGCCGATGACGGCGTTGTTATGGATGCGGACGCGCGCGCCGACGACCGTCCCCTCGCGCAGCGCGACGCCCGAGTGGATGACCGAGCCCTCGCCGACGGAGACGCCGTCGTAGACCGTGACATTCGGGAAGATGCGCACGCCGTCGCCGACGCGGACGCCGCGCCCGATGACCGAGCACGCGCCGACCGCGACCCCGACGCCCAGTTGCGCGCTCGGGTCGACGACGGCCGAGGGGTGTACGAGCGGCTCGAACTCGGGCTCGGGGTTGAAGAGCCTGAGCGCGCGCGTGTAGGCGAGGTATGGGTCGCGGGCGAAGAGGGGCGCGACGTCGTCGCGGCCGGGCTCGACGCCTTCGGCGAGGTAGATGGCGGAGGCGCGCGTCGTCTGCACGCGCGGCGTGTATCGCGGGTTGGCGAGGAAGGCGACCTGCCCGGCCACGGCCTCGTCGAGCCCGGCCGCGCCGGTGACCTCGACGTCGTTAAACTTCTCTTCGACGCGCGCGCCCGTCAGTCGCGCAAGCTCGCTCAGTTTCATGCGGAGAGTTATCGCACAGGGGAAGTTCAAAGTTCAAAGTTCGAGGCCCAAAGTATCGGCCTTCAAACTTTGAGCCTCGGGCTTTGAACTCACATGAGGTTGATGGGGTCGATCTCGACGTTGATGGAGCCGGGGTCGCAGCCGGGGGTGTCGGCGGCCTCGCCGAGCGCCATCTCGACGAGCGTGCGGAGGCGCGGGCGGCTGCGCGACTTGAGGAGGAGCTGGACGCGGTGCTCGCCGCGCAGGCGTGCGAGAGGGGCGGGCGCGGGGCCGAGGACGCGGCAGGCGCGGTCGGCGTTGGCGCGGTCGAGCGCGGCGCGCAGGAGGTCGGAGGTCGCCTGCACGCGCGCCAGGTCGTCGCCATGGACGAGCAGCGAGGCGAGCGCGACGAAGGGCGGGTAACTCAGGTTCCGGCGGTAGTTGATCTCCTCCTCGAAGAACCCCTCGTAGTCCTGCGCGCAGGCGTGGCGCAGCGCGTAGTGGTGCGGGTGGTAGGTCTGTATGAGGACGCGGCCGGGAAGGTTCCCGCGGCCGGCGCGGCCGGCGACCTGCGTGATGAGCTGGAAGGTGCGCTCGGCCGAGCGGAAGTCGGGCATCGCGAGACCGGCGTCGACCGAGACGACGCCGACCAGCGTCACGTTCGGGAAGTCGTGCCCCTTGGCGATCATCTGCGTGCCGACGAGCATGTCGAGTTCGCCCGCGCCGAAGCGGAGGATGGCCTGCTCGTAGGTCGAGCGGCGCGCGGTCGTGTCGCGGTCGAGCCGCGCGATGCGCAGGGCGGGGAACCGCTCCTGCAAAATCTCCTCTATCTGCTCGGTGCCCTCGCCGATGAAGAACATGAAGGGGCCTTTGCAGGCCGGGCAGGCGTCGGGCGTGCGCTGCCGCAGGTTGCAGTAGTGGCAGACGAGGCTGCGCTCGCTCCGGTGGTAGGTGAGCGTGACGTCGCAGTTCTCGCAGTTGATACGCTCGCCGCACGAGCGGCACAGGACGAAGCTCGAATAGCCGCGCCGGTTCAGAAGCACTATCGACTGCTCGCCGCGCGCGTGCGTCTCTTCTATGGCCGCGAGCAGGTCGGGCGCGAAGACGGCGGGCTTGCCGCCGACGCGGAAGACCTCGCGCATGTCCACGATCTCGGCGCGCGCCATGGCGCGGTCGGCGATGCGTTTGGGCAGTTCGAGGTAGCGGTACTTCCCCTGCCGCGCGTTCTGGAAAGACTCCAGCGAGGGCGTGGCCGAGCCGAGGACGACGACCGCGCCCTCCTTGTGCGCGCGCATGACGGCCGTGTCGCGGCCGTTGTAGTAGGGCGACTCCTGCTGGCGGTACGAGCCCTCGTGCTCCTCGTCGACGACGATGACGCCCAAGTCCCGGACGGGGGCGAAGACGGCCGAGCGCGTGCCGATGACGACGCGCGCCTCGCCGCGCTTGAGCCGGCCCCACTCGTCGAAGCGCTCGCCGGCGGTGAGCGACGAGTGGAAGATCGCGACGGCGTCGCCGAAGTGCGCGCGCAGGCGGCGCGAGAAGACGGGCGTGAGCGCGATCTCGGGGACGAGCATCATGGCCGTCCGGCCGCGCCTGAGCGCCTCGCGCATCGCGCGGATGTAGATTTCGGTCTTGCCGCTGCCCGTCACGCCGTGCAGGAGGAAGGCGCTGAAGCCGCCGCGCTCCTGCGCCGCGTTGACCTCGTTGAGCGCGGTCTCCTGCGCGTCGGTCAGCCGCAGGTCGTCCTTCGCGGGCAGGCGCGCGCCGGCCAGCGGGTCGCGCCTGACCTCGCGCACGAAGACTTCGAGCAGCCCCCGCCGCTCAAGCGCCTGGATGGTCGAGGCGCTCGCCGAGGCGGCTTCCAACAGCTCGGCGAAGAGCATCTCGCCGCCCCCGCCCGCCAGCGTCTCGACGACCTTCCGCTGCGCCGGCGTCAACTCGCGCGCGCCGTTCGCGCCGCCGGCCGCGACACGCTCGGTCGCGGCGGCCTCGGCGGCGGCGGGCAGGAGGCGGACTGCCTTCCTGCGCTTGGCGCGCGTCTGCGCGCCCCTCTGCCTGTGCGAGACCGTGACCCAGCCCGAGCGCGTCAGCTCGCGCGCGGCCTTCGAGGCGCGCGCCTGTCCCAGCTCGCGCGCCGCCTCGCGCAGCGTGGTCGAGCCGTCGACGGCCGCCATTTGCAGCAGGCGTCCCTTCGCGGTCGCGGCGCGGCGCTCGGGCAGCCGCGCCAGCTCGTCGCGCCCCTCCGGCGTGATGCTCACGACCTGGTCGACGCCCGCGTTGAGTCCCGCGGGCAGCGCCGCCTTCAAGACCTCTCCCCACGGCGCGGCGTAGTAGTCGCTGATCCAGTGGGTGATCTCCAGCACCTCGGGCGTCAGCAGCGGCTCGGCGTCGAGCAGCTCCTCGGCCTCTTTAATCCCCGACTCGTCGAGGCCGAGCGCGGGGTCGAGCGCCTCGTGGAGCGCGACGACGTAGCCGGTCGCGAGCTGCCGCCCGAACGGGACGAGCAGGCGCGCCCCGACGCGCGCGTTCAGCGCCAGCGTGAGCGGGAGCCTGTAGGTGAAGGTCTGCGCGAGGCGCAGCGGGAGCGCGACCTCCGCGTAGAGCGGGGGCGCGGCCGTCGCCTCTGTCTGTCGTCGTTCGCTCGTCGTGGGCATCGGCGGGGAAACTGCGCGGCGTCGCACAGCGGTTTACGTTAGCGTGAAACGTGTAAAAGTTGAAGCGCGGCGGCGGCCGACCCTAACGGGGCGCGGGTGCCGCTTCCCGTCCCGCCCGGCGTCGGCCAGGCCGCCGGCGCGTCGTGACGAAAACGGCTCAGCCGGAGGCGAGGTGGGCGCGCACCTTCTTCATGTCCTCCCAGACCTCGCGCTTCTTGGTCGGGTCGCGGAGCAGGTAGGCGGGGTTGAAGGTCGGCATCAGCGGCGTGCCGTCGTAGTCGTGGAACTCGCCGCGCATCTGCGAGATGGGCTTCTTCGTGCGGAGCAGCGCGCGGGTCGGCGTGTTGCCGAAGGCGATGACCACGCGCGGCCGCGCGGCGGCCAGCTCGCGGTGCAGGTAGGGCGTGAAGAACGACAGCCACTCGGGCGTGATCTCGTCGCCCTGGCTGATGACCTTGATGACGTTGGTCAGGTAGCAGTCGGAGCGCGCGAGCCCGATGCTTGAGAGTATGCGTTCGAGCATCAGCCCGGCGGGCCCCATGAAGGGGCGGCCGGATTCGATGTCGGGCGGCCCCGGCGACTCGCCGACGACCGCGGCCTTCGCGCCCGCCCCGCCCTCGCCGAAGATGAAGACGCGCTCCCCGAACTGCGGCAGCGCCTTCGCGCGCCGGAGGAGTTCCTCGTTGACCTCGTCCAACTTCTCTTTCGATTCGTTCGCCCGCGCGCCGAAGAGTGAGTCCTGCATGGCGTCTACTGCTTCTTCGTCTCGTTGAGGTAGTCGCGCACCTTCTTCATGTCGTCCCAGACCTCGCGCTTCTTCGAGGGGTCGCGCAAAAGATACGCCGGGTGGAAGGTGGGCATGACCTTGATGCCGCGGTAGTCCTGGAACTGCCCGCGCAGCCGCGTGATGCCCTCCTTCGTGTCGAGCAGGTTCTTCATCGCCGTGTTGCCCAGGACGACGATCACGTCCGGGCGCGCGATGTTGATTTCGCGCAGCAGGAAGGGCTTGCAGGTGTGCGCCTCCTCGGTCGTCGGCGTGCGGTTGCCGGGCGGGCGGCAGCGGTTGACGTTGCCGATGAGCACGTCGTCGCGCTTGAGCCCGATGGCCTCGATGATCTTGTTGAGGAGCTGCCCCGCCCGGCCGACGAAGGGCCTGCCGGAAGCGTCCTCGTCCGCGCCCGGCGCTTCGCCGACGAACATCAGGCGCGCGTCCGTCTGCCCCTCGGTGTGGACGATGGCGTTGCGCCCCTGGTGCAGGGGGCAGCGGAGGCACTCGCCGACGTCTGAGCGTATGTCCTCGAAGGTCTCGCCGGGTCGGCCGAGGCTCAACTCGTCCTGCGGCGTGATGTCGCCGAAGAGCGTCTCGCGCGGCGCGGGCGGGTCGGGCGAAGGCTTGCGGACGGGTCTCTTTGGCATGTCCGGCTGGTAGGGCACCGCGGGCGGCTCGGACGCCGCGGTCGGCTGCGGCCTTGCGGCCTGACTCGGCTGAGGGGGAGGCGGGGGGAGTGGTTTCGGGAGAGCCGTCGGCGGCGTCGCCGGGCGCTCGGGGCGCTCGGCACTCGCGTTCCGCCTGAGCGCGGCCGGGACCTGCGCCGCCGGCCTCGGCGTCTCCTCGCGCGCGGGCGGCGCGGCGGCCTCGGCGCTCAAGCCTTCGAGCCCTTCGACGCCCAGCTCGCGCAGGTACGAGGCGGCCTCTGCCACGTCCTCCGCCAGAGACTTCAGCATCTCCCTCGCCTGCGACTCATCTTTCATCGGTTGCGTGTCGCATTATGCCACGAACGGTTGGAACGACGAAGCAGCAACGCCGAACGACGAACCGGAGGCGGCTTTGTCTTTCAGTTCGCCGTTCGGCCTTCCCGCTTCATCGTTTTGAAAGCGGGACGACGACCTCGCGGCGCGTGTAGCCGCGGGCCGCCGGGTCGAAGGTGACGTCGAGGCGGTACTCGTCGGGGCCGACGCGCACGGACTCGAAGCCGCCGCCGTTGCCGACGGCGTGAGGCGTCTTCAGGCGCAGGGCGTAGGTGCGCCCGCCGAGCCCTTCGAGCAGGAGGCGGAGCGCGCCCTCTTCGGCGGTCGAGCGCAGCACGCGCAGCGACTCGCTGCGCGCGCCGGGCGCGGGCGGCTCGAAGTGGGCGTAGACGTCCGAGCCCTCGTCGTACGCGACGCGCACCTCGACGGGGCGGCGCACCTCGACGGCGAACTCGACCGTCCGCACGTCGCCCACCCGCTCGGCGCGGAAGCCTACGTTGCGGCCGTCGACGCGCACCGAGCGCACGCGCGCGTCGAGCGGGAAGGCGGGGGCGAGTTGGAAGGTGGTGGCGTCCTTCGTCTCGCCCCCGGCCGCGTTCGTCGGGCGCAGCCTGACCGTCAGAAGGCCGCCGCCGCGCGCGAGCGAGACGTCGAACGTGTTGGGGCCGGCGCGCAGGCCCCGGACTTCGACCGCGGGCCAGTCGGCGGGTAACTGCGGCGCGAAGCTGACGGTCTTGCCGAGGTCGGAGACTTCGAGGCCGAGCAGCCCGCGCACGAGCGGCGTGACGGTCATCGCCTCCGACCAGACCTGGTGGTGCGACGAGCGGCCGAAGGGCGCGTTGAAGTCGCCCGACAGAAGCTCCGTCACGTAGCCGAGCGCCCACTGACGCCTGAGCAGCACGTTCGACATCAACGCCTGGAGGCCGACCGCGGGCCGCCCGTAGCGGTACGCGCCGACGCTCGCCCAGCCCGTGAAGAGCGGCCAGACCGAGCCGTGGTGGTAGGAGAGCGGGTCGTAGAGCCGGCTGTCGTCCGCGAGGAGGCGCGCGCCCCAGTCGGTCGCCATGCGCGCGCTCCCGAGCCGGTCTATCTGGGCTTGCGCGCGTTCGTTATTCAGCACCTCGAACCAGAGCGGGACGGCCGGCAGCACCGTCTCCTCGTCGAAGAGCTTCGACCTGTCGAGCTCGTTCATGCGCTGCTGCCGCGCGGCGCGGTTGGGGCCGGGGTCGGCCTCGCGCGGCTCGGCGCGCGGGACGTTCGTGGCGAAGGCGTAGAAGCCGCGCTCGGGCAGCCAGTAGACCTGCTCGACCGCGCGCGCCGTACGCTCGGCCGCCTCGCGCGCCTCCGCGGCGAGCTTCGAGTCATTCAAGGCTTCGGCCATCTCCTCCACGCCGCCGAGCGCCTC
>DASVSK010001144.1:0-1533 GCA_036388135.1 Pyrinomonadaceae bacterium
GAGGCGCGACCCCGTGGCGCGCGAGATAGTCGAGGCGGCAGGGCGCGAGCTGGCGCGCGCGGCCGCGGCCGTCATCCGCAAGCTCCGCATGGAGCGCGAGCGGTTCCAGGTGGCCTACGTGGGCGGCGTCTTCGCCGCGGGGGCGCTGATACTCGACCCGCTGGGCGAGGACGTGGCGGGCGTCGCGCCGCGCGCCTTCATCGCCCCGCCGCTGCTCGCGCCAGCCGAGGCCGCCGCGCGCATGGCCGGCGAGCAGTTGCAGCTCGCGCTCGCGGGCTGACGCGCGAATCACGGGCCGTACTGAGCGGACTCCGAACCGCTCCGCCGTACCGGCCAATTCCGGACAGGTCTTCAGAGTCGATGAGCCAGGACGCCCCGACAGAGCTTCCCGTCACGGAGCAGGAGAACACGCGGACGCGCGGGCTGAGCGGGCTCCCGACCGCGGACGTCCTGCGGCTGATGAACGAGGAGGACGCGCGCGTCGCCGCGGCGGTCGCGCGCGTGCTGCCCGAGGTCGAGCGCGCGGTCGATTCGGTCGTCGAGCGGCTGCGCGCGGGCGGCAGACTCTTCTACGTGGGGGCGGGGACTTCCGGCCGCCTGGGCGTGCTCGACGCGTCCGAGTGCCCGCCGACCTTCGGCGTGCCGCCGGGGCTGGTGCAGGGAATCATCGCGGGCGGCTACGACGCGCTCTACCGCGCGACCGAGGCGTCGGAGGACGACCGCGAGGCGGGCGCGCGCGACGCGGGCGCGCGCGGCGTGTCGGGCGTTGACGCGCTGGTCGGCATCGCCGCCTCCGGGCGGACGCCCTACACCATCGGCGCGGTCGAGTACGCGCGGGGCCTCGGGGCGTTCACGGCGGCGTTGACGTGCGCGCCCGGCTCGCCCATCACGGGGGCGGCCGAGGTCTCAATCGTCCCGGTCGTCGGGCCGGAGGCGGTTGCGGGCTCGACGCGCCTGAAGGCGGGGACGGCGCAGAAGATGGTCTTGAACATGCTCTCGACGGCGACGATGATCCGGCTGGGCTACGTCACCGGCAACCGCATGACGAACATGCGGCCGAGCAACGTCAAGCTGCGCGCGCGCTCCGAGCGCATCCTCGCCGCCGAGGCCGGGCTCGGCGAAGGTGCCGCGCGCGAGACGCTCGACGCCGCGGGCGGCGACCTCCGCGTCGCGCTCGTGATGTCGAAGACCGGGCGCGGGGGTGAGGAGGCGCGGCGCGCGCTCGAAGCCTCCGGCTGGGTCGTCGGGCGCGCCGTCGAAGAGTTGACCGCGGGGGGTTAGTGGGCTTTCCGGAATCGAAAAACCAAAGACAATGTCACACGCCTTGACGACGCTCCACCCTTCACTCGACGGCGCTCGCGCGTGCGTCTTCGACGCGGGCGGGACGCTCGTCCACCCGGACTGGCCGCGCCTCGCCGTGCTGGCCGAGGAGTTCGCGGGGCGCAGGCTGGGCGAGGGCGAGATGCGGCGCGCCTTCGGCGAGATGCTGAAGTGCGCCGGCGCGGGGGCGCAAGGGGCTGGCGGGCGCGTGAT
>DASVSK010001145.1:0-11923 GCA_036388135.1 Pyrinomonadaceae bacterium
ACACGCTTGCGCTCGCGCCCGCGGCGGAAGAAGGGCCCCCGGCCCGCGGGGTCGGGCCCGCCGCGCTCGCGCGCCTCGACCACGACGGAGAGCGACGGCAGCAGCCGCTTCGTGTTGTTGACGGTGACGATGACGGGCGCGGCGTCGCCCGCGAAGATGTGGTCGGGGAAGCGCGCCGTGACGACGAGGTCGCGGAGCGAGGCGCGCCCCGCCGTCAGCGCGACGAAGAGCGTCGAGGTGAGCACAGAGAAGATGAGGAAGAGGAGGTTGTTGCCGGTGTTCCAGGCGGCGAAGGCGACGACCGTGTAGATGCTGACGAAGATGACGCCGCCGCCCGTCACCTGGAAGGCGAGGTCGAGCCGCGCCGCCTCCGCGCGCGCCGAGCGCGCCAGCGGCGGCACGACGAAGAGCACGATCAGCACGGCGAAGACGAGCGAGGCGAGCGCGCCCAGCCGCGTCAGCTCCCAGTCGCCGCCCCTGCGCGCCAGGACCGTGACGACGGCCGCGCCCACCCCGCCCAGCACCACCAGCGTGCCCAGCACCGTCCCGCCCCACCTCTTGAACGCGCCCCGCTGCGACATCTTCAACCCGGAGCTTCAGAGCGGGACGCTGACGGTCTTCATGATCTCGCGCAAGACCTCCTCGGCCTCCTCGCTGCGGCGGTGGAGCGAGGAGGAGAAGCGCGAGTTGACGACGAGGCGGTGCGCGAAGACCGGGAGGATGAGCCGCTTGACGTCGTCGGGCAGGCAGTAGTCGCGCCCCTCGGTCAGCGCGAGCGCCTGCGCCGCGCGGAAGAGGGCGAGCGTGCCGCGCGGGCTCACGCCGAGGTCCAGTGTCTCCGACTCGCGCGTCGCCGAGACGATGCGCATCAGGTAGTCGACGAGCGCGTCGTCGACCGAGACGGTGCCGACGGCGCGCTGCAACTCGACCACGTCGTCGCCGGTCAGCACGGGTCGCAGCGCCTCCAGCGGGTTGCCGCGCTCGCGGTCGCGCAGAATCTCCTTCTCGACGTCGAACGAGGGGTAGCCGACCCGCAGCCGCAGCATGAAGCGGTCGACCTGCGACTCGGGGAGCGGGTAGGTGCCGTGGTGCTCGACCGGGTTCTGCGTGGCGACGACCATGAAGGGCGCGCGCAGGCGGTAGGTCACGCCCTCGACCGTGACGTGCCCCTCGGCCATCGCTTCGAGGAGGGCGGACTGCGTCTTCGGGGTGGTGCGGTTGATCTCGTCGGCGAGGACGATGTTGGCGAAGATGGGGCCGTGCTTGAACTCGAACGAGCCGTTGCGCTCGTCGTAGACCGAGAGCCCGATGACGTCGGACGGCAGGAGGTCGGAGGTGAACTGGATGCGCTGGAACGAGCAGTTGATGGCCTGCGCCAGCGCCTGCGCCAGCGTCGTCTTGCCGACGCCGGGGACGTCCTCGACGAGGAGGTGCCCGCCCGCCAGCATCGTGACGGCCGCGAGGCGCACGACCTCGCCCTTCCCGCGGATCACGCGCTCGACGGCCGCGCGCAGCCGCGCCACGCGCTCCGCCGCCTCGGCCGCCGACGGCGGGGCGGCCGCATCCCTCTCCGCGGGTTGTAGGTTTCTCATGCCCCTCACATTCTAAAGGTAAAAGAGGTTAGAGGCTAGAGGTTAGAGCTTAGTTGCTGCCCCCGCGCGCGCCGCGCGAAACGCCCGCGGGCGGGCGGGCGGCCCCTTTTTTTAGCTAACCCGCGGCCCCCGGCCTCCCCTTTTGACGCCGCTGGGACTTGAAGGGTTCCGTGTAGTAGAATTTCCACGCCGCGGCAGGCCGTAACCCCGGCGCGCGGCGACGCCTTCATGCGCCGCTTTGTGGAACTCGGCCCGCCCGCGCACGTGTACTCAGCGAGGTCTTGAACTGATGAGAAACGACAACAACAAGAGCCGGCGCGGGTTTTCGCTCGTCGAGCTGATGATCGTCATCTCGATCATCGGCATCCTCGTCGCCATCGGCATCCCCGCCTGGCAGGCGAGCGTGCGCTCGACCAACGAGGCCGCGGCCATCACGCACCTCCAGCGCATCTCGACCGCGCAGGTCACCTACTTCAACACCAAGAACCGCGCGGGCTACGGCACCTTCGACCAGCTCTCGTCGGGCGGCTACCTCGGCAAGCAGTTCACGGGCGACGCGCCCCTCGTCGACGGCTACATCTACAAGATGACGCTGACCGCGAGGTCGGGCAACGAGCCCGCGGGCTTCGGCGTCAACGCCGACCCGCAGAAGCCCACGGGCATCACCGCCACCGGCAGCCGCTTCTTCTTCGCCAGCTCCAACTCCGGCATCACCAGCAACTCCGAGAAGCCCGCCGGCCCCGACGACCCGCCGGCCGGCGGCGGCCAGTAGCCGCCTACGCGACCGCCCCCGAAGCGCGCCGCGCGCGCCCAAGCCACCCGCTTGACGCTCGCGCGCGCGCTTTGTTAGCATCTCGCGTCGTAAAAATTCATACGCCGCCCGCTTAGCTCAGTTGGTAGAGCGCTCGCTTCACACGCGAGAGGTTTCGTAGGTTCGAGTCCTACAGCGGGCATCAAAAAGGCGGAGAGAGTTTCCACACTCCCTCCGCCTTTTTTCTTTTGCCTTACTCCTTACTCTCGCCCCTCATTTCGCCCACAATGCGGCGTAGGCGTCGGCGAGGCGGTCGCGCCAGGCGGTGTAGTTGTGGCCGACGGGGGCCTCGCGGTAGGCGACCGGGTAGCCGCGCGCGCGCAGGATGAGGTTGGCGCGGCGCGTGGCGTCGAAGATGGGGGGCTCGTAGCGGCCTGCGTCGAGGTAGAAGCGCAGCGGGTACCTGCGCCGCGCCGCGGCGTCGAGGCGCGCGAGCGCGGCGAGGAGGCGCTCCTCGTCGATCTGGAAGGCGGTGGAGTGGCCGCCGACGCGCGAGAAGACGTCCGGGTGGCGGAGCGCCGTCCAGACCGAGATGACGCCGCCGAGGCTCGCGCCCGCGAGCGCGCGCCCTTCGCGCGTCGCGCGCGTGCGGTAGCGCCTGTCGACGAGGGGGACGAGCGTGCGCGCCATCCAGTCGGCGAAGCGGTCGTCGGCCCAGTACTCTTTCATCCGGTCTAAGGGGTCGACGAAGACGATGACGAAGGGCTCGACCCTGCCTTCGGCGATCACGCGGTCGGCCGTCTCGGCGGCGCGGCCCAGCCCGACGAACTGCGTGCCGTCCTGCATGTAGAGCACGGGGTAGCGCGCCGCGCCGCGCGCGTAGCCGGGCGGGAGGTAGACCTGCACCTTGCGCCCGCCGCCGCCGGGGAGGTCGAGACGTTCGAGGCGGCCGTGCGGCGCGACGGGCGCGGCGGCGAAGGCGCTCGGGCGGTAGCCGGGGCCCGCGAAGTAGGAGTTTTGGCCGCCGACGCCGTTGTCGTTCCTGTTCGGGTTGAGCGGGTCGAGGAGCCACTCGCCGTCGGCGATGAGCTTGTATTCGAGGCGCGCGGCGGCCGGGAACTTCAGGCGGATGAGCTTGAGCTTCGCCGCGCCGGGGACGTCCTCCAGCACGAGCCCGGCGGGACGCCAGCCGGTGAAGTCGCCGACGACCTCCACGCGCCCGGCGTCGCCGCGGTAGAAGAAGGTCACGTGCTCGCCCTCGACCAGCGGCGCGGACGCGGCCGAGCTCACGCGCGCCGCGGCGTCGGCCGGGTAGAGGTCGCGGGAAGCCTTCTCAAGCTCGTCGGGCGCGAGGCCGTTGACGTCGGCGCGCCGGAAGTAGGTGGCCCCCGTGGGCGAGACGACGGCGACGAGCACCGGCGACGCGCCGCGCGCGGCCTTCACTTCAAAGGAGAAGTTGCCCTGCGGGTCGGCCTTCAGCTCGCGGCGCTCGGGGCCCGCGATGACGAAGGCGCGGCTGCCGGGCACGCGCGCCGTGCCCGTGACGCGGAAAGTGCTCCCCGCCTCCGTGCGTTCGAGGACTGCCCTGTCGGGGAAGTTGAATTCGGCGTCGGCGCGCGGCGTCGGCGCAGTCCGCCCCGCGTAGCGCGCGCGCACTATGTCGGGCGTGTCGAGGTTGCGGCCGGCCTGTAGGTTGGTCGCGAGGCGTATGAACTGCGCCATCGACCAGGCGAGCGGCGTGGCCGAGCCCGTCCCCTCGCCGAACCTGAACTCGGGGCGCGGGCTCGCGACCCTGTCCCAGACCTGCTCGGGTATCATCCGCCCCGCGTTGGCGAAGCCGGCCATCGCGTCGAGCCGCCGCGCGGCCTGCGCGCGACGCCCGAGCGCCAGCTCGTACTGCCCGCGCTCGCCCGCGAGCAGCGCCCAGAGCCTCCCCTTCCCCGTGTACTTCCCGTCCCAGTTCCAGTTCCGCCCGTCGTCCATCTCGCCGTAGCCGTCGTGGTTGTAGCGGTAGAAGGACGCGCCGTTGGGCGTCTCGACCTTGATGACCTTGTCGACGACGGCCACGCTCTTGGCGACGAGCGGGTCTTGCGGCGCGCGGACGCCGAGGCGGACGAGTTCGAGGAAGCCGGCGTCGACTATCTCGCGCTCGTCGTACGTGCCGCCGCCGTTGCCGACGTCGAAGCGCGCGCCGTCGTCGGGGTCTTCGTCGAAGGAGAGGCGCAGGTAGTAGTTCCCGTCGCCGTGCGGGCCGGTGGTGGTCGCCGCCCATCGCTCGACGTTGCGCGCGAAGTCGTCGGCGGCGGCGAGATACACCGAGGCTGAAGTCTCGTCTTCATTCAGGCGCGCTATCTCGGCGGCGCAGACGAGCCCGGCGATCTCGGCGGCGATGGTCGAGGGCGAGTAGCCGGGCTTCTCCTCCCAGCGCTCCTGCGGCGTGTGCGGGCCGTGCCGGACGACGAAGTCGGCGGCGGGGCGGACGTGCTTGAGGTATGTCTCGCGGTCGGTGCGGCCGAGCCGGTGCGCGAGGATGAGCGGGTAGGCGACCTCGTCCAACTGGAGCGAGCCCCAGAAGGGGCGTCCGTCGAGCCAGGAGTTCTGCGGGAAGCTCCCGTCGGGCTTCTGCTGCACGCGGAAGAGGTAGTCGAGCGCGCGCTCCGCCGAGGCCCTGTCGCCGAACGCCTCGAAGGCCGTGGCGACCTGATAGAGGTCGCGCGACCAGACGAGGTGGTAGCCGCCGACGACGGGCTCGTTGGCGCTCGCGCCGCCGCCCCACGGGACGGAGAGCGAGGCGATCATCGCGCCCTTGTAGGTCTTGTCCTCGTGCGCCTTCAAGACCATCGCGGCCGTGTCGTACTGCGCCTGATACTTCGGCGCGACGCGGCGGACGTTCTTCAGATAGTCCCGCCAGCCGCTCTTGTACTCGGCCTCGCAGGCGTCGAAGCCCTTCTTGAGGGAGGCGCGCGCCGCCGACAGCGCCTCCCCGGTCGTCTTGCCGAAGCCGAGCGCGAGCGTGTAGTCGCCGCAGCAGTACTCCTTCTCAATCGCCGGCTGCGGCAGCTCGCCGAGCTGGACGACGTTGCCGCCTTCCGCCCTCTCGTAGGAGACGAACTCGGGCGGGAAGGCGGCGGGCGGCCCTTTCAACATCTGCGTCAGCCCGTCGCTCGTCCCCAGGAAGCCGTTGGTCGTGCGGACGAAGCCCCCGCCGCCGGGCGCGTCGCTGGCGAAAGAGGTCGCGAGCGCCGAAGCCTTGTCGCCGTCGCGCGCGACGAGCGCCCCGCCCTCGGCGGACGCGGTGTCGTGCATCCCGCTGTTGCCCAGCGAGGGGTCGTAGTAGACGTAGAGGCGGTAGTCGTTCTCGCACCGCTTCAGGTGGCCGCGGAAGCGCACTCGGACGAGGACGACGTTGCGCCGCGGGTCGGTCGTGTAGCGCTTCTCGATGCGATACTCGCCGTTCTTCGCCGTGTTGATCTGCGTGAAGGAGAGCGAGTCGGCGTCGGGCACAAGCTCCGAGACCGTGTCGCGCTCCTCCGTCTGTATCGTCCCCGTCTGCGCGTGCGCGACGACCAGCTCCAGCTTCTGCGAGTTCGCCACGTCGACGGTCGGGTAGTAGACCTCGTCCATCACCCCGCCGCGCAGCGTGAACCAGACCTTCGACTCCGCCGTGTTCGACGTGCCGACCGCCTCCTTGCCCGCGCTCGGCCACTGCGCGTCGCGGCCGGGCGCGCCCGGCGCAAGGCCCTTACCGTCCGACGGCGCGCGCCGGGCGCTCTGCGGGGACGGCATGCCGCAGAGCGTGAGCGCCAGCAGGAGTGCGTAAAGCGAGAATCTTTTGCCCATCTTTTTACTCCGGCCCAGACCCGCCCGCCGCGAAAACAGTTAACAGGGATGGGGAGGACGGACAGGATAAAAGGTCTAATCCCTAATCCCGTCCCTCCTCCCCATCCCTGTTAAGTTCTGTCCGACGCCGGTCAGCTCTTCCGGCGGCCGAGCATGTCGAAGCCGACGGCGGCGACGAGCACCGCGCCCTTGACGATGTACTGCGTGTAGTTCTCGACGTTGAGGAGCGACATGCCGTTGTCGAGGCTCGCCATGATGAGCGCGCCGACGACCGCGCCCGAGACCGTCCCGCGCCCGCCCATCAAGCTCGTCCCGCCGATGACGCACGCCGCGATGGCGTCCAGCTCCATCAGCGTGCCCGCGTCCGGCGACGCGCTCCCCACGCGCCCCGTGTGGAGGAGCGAGGCCACGCCGACGAGCAGACCCAGCACGCAGTAGGCGGCCAGGATGTAGCGGCGGATGTTGATGCCGGAGAGCCGCGCCGCGTCGGGGTTGCCGCCGATGGCGTAGAGGTAGCGGCCGAAGGTCGTGTTCTGCGTCAGGAACCCGCCGAGCACCGCCACCGCCAGCAGCACGAGCACCGGCACCGGCATCCCGCCGCCGAGGTTCATCCAGTAGATGAAGAGGACGACGAGCGCCGCCGGCACCAGGATGCGCAGCGCCGTCGAGCCCGCGCCCGGCACCGACAGCCCGTGCCGCCTGCGCGCGCGCAGGCGGCTGACCGTCAGGAAGGCGACCGCCGCGATGGCCGCGACCGCGAGCGCGACGCCGACGCCCTGCGGCAGCTTCCCCACCCCGAGCCACCTGAAGAAAGGCAGCCGCACGGGGATGGTCGCGCCCTCGCTCAGGCCGAGTATCACGCCGCGCCAGGCGAGCAGTCCCCCGAGCGTGACGATGAAGGCCGGGATGTTGGCGTAGGAGATGAGCGCCCCCTGCGTCGCGCCGACGAGCGTGCCGACGACGAGGGCCGCGCCCAGCGCGCCGCCGAGCCCCAAAGGCTCCTGCATCATCGCCGCCGCCCCGCCCGCGAGCCCCACCACCGACCCGACCGACAGGTCGATCTGCCCCGCCACGATGACCAGCAGCATCCCCACCGCCAGCACGCCCGTCACGGACATCTGCTGCAACAGGTTCGAGAAGTTGTTCGGGTGCAGGAAGATTCCGTAGGGGTAGAGCGGGTTGACGGTCTGCCACTGGAAGAAGGCCCAGATGGCGAGCAGCGCGATGATCATCGTGTAGGCGCGCAGCGACTCGGTCGGGAGCCGGAAGCGGCCCGCGGCCGCCTCGACGCCCTCGGGCGCCGCGCCGGGCGGCGACACGTCCGCGGTCGTGGGCGGCCTGTCCGTCGCCGGCTGGTTCGATGAAAACTGGTTGCTCATTCGAGAATCCCTTTTCAGTGACGGGCGGCGGGTGACGGGTGACAAGACTAAAACGAGGCCCGCCGCTCCTTCTCGACACTCATCGCCCGTCGCCCGTCACTTCCGACTTCTCTCCTCAGGCGGCGCGGCGCGTGTGGCCGGTGGCGCAGGCCATGACGGCCTCGGGCGTCGCCTCCTCGCGGCGGAACTCGCCCGTGACGCGCCCCTCGTGGAGGACGAGCACGCGGTCGGAGAGGCCGAGCACCTCGGGCAGCTCCGACGAGACGAGCACGATGGCGAGCCCCTCGCCGGCGAGCCGGTTGATCTGCGCGTAAATCTCCTGCTTCGCGCCGACGTCGATGCCGCGCGTCGGCTCGTCCAGAAAGAGCACGCGCGGGTTCGTGAGGAGCCACTTGGCGAGCACGACCTTCTGCTGGTTGCCGCCCGAGAGCGTGCCGACGACGGTGAAGACCGAGTTGGCCTTGACGCGCAGCTCGCGCCTCGCGCGCTCGCCCGCGGCGGCCTCGGCGTCCACGCTCGTGACGAAGCGGCCGGAGAGTTTCCGCAGCCCGGCGAGCGTCATGTTGTTGAGGATGGTCTGGTCGAGCACCAGCCCGAAGCGCTTGCGGTCTTCGGTCACGAAGCCGATGCCGTGGCGGATGGCGTCCGAAGGGCGGCCGACCCTGACCCGCCTGCCCTCGACGTAGACCTCGCCCGAGACGCGCCCCGGCCACGCGCCGAAGACGCCCATCAGCAGCTCGCTCCGCCCCGCGCCCATCAGCCCCGCGACGCCGAGCACCTCGCCGCGCCGCACCCGGAAACTCACGTCTTTGACCAGGAGCTTGCCCGCGACGTTCGGGTCTTCGACCGTCACGCCCCGCGCCTCGAAGACGACCTCGCCGCGCTCGTGCCCGGCCTCGGGGAAGATGTCGCCGACCTCGCGGCCGACCATCAGGGAGATGACGCGCGCCTCGTCCAGCTCGCGCGCCGGGCGCGTGCCGACCGTGCGGCCGTCGCGCAGGACCGTGATGCGCTCGGAGACGCGGAAGACCTCTTCGAGCTTGTGCGAGATGTAGATCATGCCGACGCCGCGCGCGCGCAGCCCCCCGATGATGCGGAAGAGCGACTCGACCTCCGACCCGGTGAGGGCGGCCGTCGGCTCGTCGAGGACGAGGATGCGCGCCTCCTGCGAGAGCGCCTTGGCTATCTCGACGAGCTGCTGCTGCCCGATGCCGAGGTGGCCGACGGGCGTGCGCGGGTCGAGCGAGAGGTTCAGCTCGTCGAGCAGCCTCTGCGCGCGGCTGTACAACTCCTCCCACCTGATGACGCCGAAGCGGCGCGGCTCGCGGCCGAGGAAGATGTTCTCGCCGATGGTCAGCTCCTTGATGAGCGACAGCTCCTGGAAGATGACGGCGACGCCCGCGTTCTCCGAGTCGCGGACGCTGGCGAAGTGGCGCACCCGCCCGTCGATGACGACGTCGCCGCCGTAGGAGCCGTGGGGGTAGACGCCCGCGAGCACCTTCATCAGCGTCGACTTCCCGGCCCCGTTCTCGCCGACGAGCGCGTGCAGCTCGCCCGCGTGGAGGTCGAAGCTGACGCCGTCGAGCGCCCGCACGCCGGGGAAGCTCTTCGTGATCTCACGCATCTCCAGCAGCGGCGTCTTCGTGTCGGCTGTCATGTCTGTTAATTCCCGGCCGGGCGTCGGCGAAGGCGAAGCGAACCGCGGAGACGCGGGGATGCGGCTTAAAGTCTTATAGCCGCGCCCCCGTGTCTCCGCGGTGAACTAACAACCCGTTAGTCTCAACTCTGACCGAACCCGTCAGCGCAGCTTCAGCGCGACGCCGAGGCCGCAGAAGAGCAGGAGCGCGGCGGCGAGCAGCGGGCCGCCGCCGCCACCCCGCCTGCCCCCGGCCGTCGTCTTCGGCCACTGCTCGCGCGGGACGTCCCTGTAGACGTCCTCCATCTTGTGATAGCCGTCCTTGATGACGGTCGTCATCAGGTTCTCCTTGTCCACGGCCTGCGGCTCCTGGAGGATGGAGGGGACGTCTATCCTCCCGTTGTTGACCCTGTCCTTCGCGTCGACGGCCTCGCCGCGCGCCAGCTTGATGGCGTTGTCGACGGCGCTGTCGGCGAGCGGCTTGATGGGCTTGTAGATGGTCATCGTCTGCGTGCCCTTGGCGATGCGCTGGATGGCGTCGAGCTGCGCGTCCTGGCCCGTCACGAGCACCTTGCCCGTCAGCCCCGCCGCCTCCAGCGCGGAGATGGCGCCGCCCGCCGTCCCGTCGTTCGACGCGACGACGGCGTGGACGTCGTTCTTCGTCTTCGTCAGCGAGTCCTCGGTGATGCGCTGCGCCTCCTCGGCCTTCCACTCCCTGGCGTACTGGTCGGAGATGACCTTGACGTCGCCGCGGTCGACGGCCTGCTGGAGGATGTTCATCTGCCCCTTGCGCAGCAGCAGCGCGTTGTTGTCGGTGGGCGCGCCGCCGATGAGGACGTAGTTGCCCTTCGGCACCTTCTTCAGCGCGTAGTCGGCCTGCATCTCGCCCATCCGCTCGACCTGGTGCGAGACGTAGAGGTCGGGCTCCGAGTTCTTGATGAGGCGGTCGTAGGAGATGACGGGGACGCCCGCGGCGTGCGCCTTCTCGACGACGGAGGCGGCTATGTCGCCGTTGTGCGGCGCGACGATGAGGACGTCGACGCCCTTCGTCAGCATGTTGTCGCACTGCTTGGTCTGCACCGCGTCGTCGCCGTTGGCGACCTGCACGTCGACGCGCGCGCCGACCTCGGCCGCCCTCGCCTCGACGAGCGCCTTGTCGCGCTGCCAGCGCTCCTCCTTGAGCGTGTCCATCGAGAAGCCGATGTAGACGGGCTCGCCCGCCTTCTTCGTCTTGCGCTGGTAGCCGCCCGACGACGACGCCGTGCCTCCGCCGCCGCCGGCCGCGCCGTTCTGCGTCGTCGCCGGCTGGTCGACGCACGCGCCCGCCGCCAGCGCCGCCGTCGCGGCCAACACAAAAGCCAACACTCTCGCCTGTCGCATCAGTTTTCGCTCCTTTGCCCTTTGCGCCGACGGCCTCCTGCCTCGCGCGCCTTACGTTTAGAGCGGACGGGCTTAAACGCAAGGGGGCGCGAAGAAGGGGCGGGAGGCGCGGAGGAATTAAACCCTCGCGCGGGACTCGTCCGGCCCGCGCCGGGTCTACCGGCGTCCCTTTTGGATTGCCTTAAATCAGCGGAAATTAACTGCTTGAACGCGGCTAAGATTACCAGAGGCGCGGCGAAATTTGTATTGTATTTTTTACGGCAACCCGACGAATCGGGGCGGACAGGAGACGCCGGAGCCGTTAGAATAGTCACACCGTAGAGGCCCGGCCGCGCGCCGGGCGAACATCATCTTATTTTATCGGCGGCCGACGCGCGGGCAGGGACGGCTCCCGCGGGCGGCACATTAAAGAGGGGCGGCCCACGCGCGGGCTTTGCGGCGGGGGCGGGGCGGGATAGTGGAGTTCAGGCGACTCATAACGAAAGGCTTCAGGTTACTCCGGGCGCACGGTCTGCGGGCCGTCTACAGGGCGGTGCTACGCCGCCTGGCCCCGCCCTCCCCGGCGGGCGGCGAAGGGGCGGGACGGGCGCTCCCCTTCAGGTTCGCCTGCGAGCCGATAATCTATCGCCACGGCTCGGCCGGGCCGCCCGACCCCGACCGCCCGCCGACGATCAACTGGGTCATCCCCAACTTCTACGGGTCTTCGGGGGGGCACCGGACCATCTTCCGCCTGACCCGCGCGCTGGAGGCGGCCGGCTACGAAGTCCGCTTCCACGTCTTCGGGGAGACGCACTACGTCGGCGACTCGGAGGCGACGGAGGTGATGCGGACGCGCTACTTCCCGCTCAGGGCCTCGGTTCACCTGGGCGTCACCGAGATGCCCCCGGCCGAGATATGCGTGGCGAGCTCGTGGGAGACGGCGTACGCGGTCAGGGGCTTTGACGCCTGCCGCCGGAAAATCTACTTCGTACAGGATTACGAGCCCTCCTTCTACCCGGCGAGCACCGAGAAGATGCTCGCCGAAAGCACTTACCGCTTCGGCTTCGAGTGCATCTGCGCCGGGCGCTGGCTCGCGCAGGAGATGCTCAGGTACGGCAACCGCGCCGAGTCCTTCGACCTCGCCTACGACCCGGACATCTATTCGCCCGGCGCGGGGACTTACAACAGGAACCGCGTCGTCTTCTACGTGCGCCCGCAGACGCGCAGGCGCGGGACGGAGCTGGGGCTCCTGTCGCTCGCGCTGCTCAAGCAGCGGCGTCCCGACACGGAGGTCGTCCTCTTCGGCTCCGACGAACTGCCCTACGAGCCGCCGTTCGACTACACGGCGGGCGGCGTCATGGGCGAG
>DASVSK010001146.1:0-1669 GCA_036388135.1 Pyrinomonadaceae bacterium
ACTTACAGGCAGAGGTGAAGACGTCTTCGCTCAAATGAAAACCTTCTACGTCACGACCCCCATCTACTACGCCAACAGCCTGCCGCACATGGGGCACCTGTACACGACCGTCGTCGCCGACTTCCTGACGCGGTACAAGCGGCAGCGCGGCTTCGAGACGTACTTCCTGACGGGGACGGACGAGCACGGGACGAACATCGAGCGCGCGTCGGCGAAGGCGGGGCGCACGCCGAAGGAGCACGTCGACTACGTCGTCGGCGAGCTGAAGAGCATGTTCGCCTCCTTCGGGCTCGACCCGGCGCACGGCGGCTACGACGTCTTCATGCGCACGACCGAGCCGTTCCACTACGAGGGCGCGGCCGAGTTCTGGCGTCGCGCCGCCGCGCGCCCGACGCCGAAGGGGCGCGAGAACATCTACAAGGGCTTCTACGAGGGCTGGTTCTGCGCCCCGTGCGCGACGTTCAAGACCGAGGCCGAGATGCTGCCCGCCGCCGAGGAGGGCGGGCTGCCGCTGTGCCCCGTCCACGAGCGCCCGCTCGACAAGGTCTCGGAGGAGAGCTACTTCTTCCGCCTCTCGGACTACGACGAGGCGCTGCTCGACCTCTACGAGTCGCGCCCCGACTTCATACGCCCGGACGCGCGGCGCAACGAGGTCGTCAGCCTCGTCCGCGGCGGGCTCGAAGACGTCTCGATAAGTCGGCTGAAGAGTTCCGTGAGCTGGGCCATCCCCGTCCCCGGCGACCCGAACCACACGGTCTACATCTGGTTCGACGCGCTCATCAACTACATCACGGCGCTCGGCTGGGGGAGTGAAAGCCGCAGGGCTCAGGCGGGCGCAGACCTCGTGGGTAAGTTCTGGCCGGGGCTCCACCTGCTCGGCAAAGACATCCTGCGCCAGCACGCCGTGCTCTGGCCGGCGATGCTGATGGCGGCCGACGTCGAGCAGCCCGCCGGCGTCGTCGCGCACGGCCTCTGGCTCGACCAGACGGGGCGCAAGGGCTCGAAGACTCTGGGCAACGCGCTCGAACTCCCCGTCCTGCGGCGTCACTTCCGCGTCGACGCGGTGCGCTACTTCCTCCTGCGCGAGATGTCCTTCGGGCAGGACTGCAAGGTCGATTACGAGGTCGTCCTCGAACGCACGAACAGCGACCTCGCCAGCGGGCTCGGCAACCTCGTCAGCCGCACGCTGACGATGATTCACAAATACTTCGGCGGGGTCGTCCCGCCGCCGGACATCCCGGAGCCGAAGCGGCTGCTGGCGAAGCGCGCGGGCGTCGACTCGGACGCGCAGGAGCTTTCGAGCAGCCTCGAACTCGTGCGCGACCAGTTCGTGCAGAACGTCGAGGAACTGGCCTTCCACCGCGCGCTCGAAACCGCGTGGGGCATGATAGCGCGCGTGGACAAGTTCATCTCCGACGCGAAGCCCTGGGAGCTGGCGCGCAACGAGGAGCAGCGCGAGACGCTCGGCGCGGTGCTCTACCGCCCGGCCGAGACTCTGCGCTGGCTGGCCGTCCTGCTCTACCCCGTCATGCCCGAGTCGGCGGTCGGCATCTGGCGGCAGTTGGGTCTCGAAGGGGACCCGCGGACTTTAGACCCGAAAGAGCTGGTCTGGGGCGGGCTGCGCGCGGGCGAGCGCGTCGGCGAGGTGTCCCCGCTCTTCCCGAGAATA
>DASVSK010001147.1:0-4710 GCA_036388135.1 Pyrinomonadaceae bacterium
TAGACCTTCCCGCCGCGCACCTCGGCCTTGATCTTCAGGCCCTCCTGGAAGACCGTGTCCATGTGCGCGTCGAGGACGACCGTGGGGCCGCCGCCCGTCCCGCGGCGCGTGGCGACGACGTTGCCGGCCGCGTCGCGCCGCACCTCCACCGACTTGTAGCCGCGCAGCAGCCCCTCGATGAAGGCCGCGCGCTCGGCCTCCTTGCCCGAGGGCGCGTTGATCTCGGTGATGGCAATCCACTCCCGGAGGATAAGCTCGCGGCCGCGCTCCACGTCGTCGAAGGCCGCGCGGATTTCGGGTCGCGCGAGCAACTCCCTGGCCCGTTCGTCGTAAGGCTCGCCGGCCCCCGCCGCCGCGGGCCTCTGCGGGCCCGCAGACTGCCGCGCCGAACCGCCGCCGCCGCCCTGCGCCCGCAGGGACGCGCCGCAGCAGAGTGCGAGGCACAGCGTGAGAAGAGACGAGTTGAGTGACTTTTTCATTCTCATAAAATCCGACCGCGCAGACCGGAAGGGCGGGGGCGGAAGGACGGATGATGGAAGGGTTCTGTCTTCACTTCGTCCTTCATCCTTCCGCCTCCGTCCTTGAACTAACCCCGCCGGAGTTCTTTGATCTTGGGGGCGAGCATGTGGAAGGGGACGTGGACGGCCTGGCGGCCGGTGCGGCGGAGGAGTTCGACCATGCGGAGCGCGCCGTCGGCGTTGCGCGTGTGGGCGATGATGGTGGCGGCGGCGAGCCGCGTGGGGTTCTCGGCGAGCCACCGCGCGACGGCGTAGCCGCTGCGCTCGTCGTCGAACTCCTCGGCGTAGTAGTGCTCCGGGAGCAGGTCGTGGTCGAGGAAGATGAGGTCGTAGTAGTTGGCCGAGAGCAGCTCGACGGCGCGCGCGGGGTCGACGGCGACGTCCAGCCGGTCGCCCTTGAACTGCTTGGCGAACCACTCGTGGCGCAGCGTGTCGTCGTCGAGCAAAAAGACACGCACGGGGCGGCGGCCGCGCGCGTCCCCCATCCCTATCTTGTTCAGAAGTCCTTGCAGAATACTCATTATCGTCGGGTAAATATATCATACGGCCCGGGCCGCGCGCGTCCGGCACGGCTCCGCCGGTTCCGTGCCCGGCGGCTCGGGCCGAATAAAACCCGGCCGGCGAGCCGGCGCGACTTGAAAGGCGGGCGGACTCATGGCATGTTGGCTCACGTCACTCGCCGCGTCAGCTTCCGATGGCAAAATGTCCCTACTGCGCCAGGCCCCTGCGGATGGCGGGCCTCAAGTGTCATGCGTGTCGCCGCTTCGTGCTGCGGCGCGTACACGTCATCATTCTCGTCGTCGTCGCCGTCGCCGCCGTCGTCGGCCTGCTCGAACTGTTGGCGTACCTGACGCCGCCCCCCATCAAAACTTACTGACGCGCGTGCCGGTCTCGGGCCGCGCGGGCTTAGAGGGAAGATGAAGACGAGAATCCTGCGGCTGGCGTTCGCCCTCTCACTCCTGCTGCCGGTCTGCGCGGCGACGCCCGCGCGGCAGAAGCCGGCGCGCGTCGCGTCGGCGGGGCGCACGGTCGTCTTCGCCGTCGAGAAGTACGAGTCGAACGTGACGATTGAGCCGGCCTTCATCTACAGCCGCGGCGCTTTCGCCGCGCCGCCGGTGGACGGCCCGCCGGAGCCCTTCACGCGCGAATACTTCCGCGTGGGACGTCGGTACCGCCTGCTCTCGGGCGGCGGCGACGCGGGCTCCGTGACCGTGCGGAAGAATCTTGAGCCGGGCTGCGTCGGCCTGGTCGCGGAGGCCGACGCCGAGACGCAGGTGCGACTCGGCGGGCGCGTGCAGGCGCTCGCGACCGACTCCGAGACGCTCGGCCGCGCGCCGTCCTCGCGCCGCGCGCCGACCGAAGTCGAGCGTGCGCGCGCAATCGAGCTGGCGCGGGCGGCCTACGCGAAGAACGGCGCGCCGGCCGCGCTCGTCGGCGAGATGCAGGTCGTTAACCTAACGGCCACAGACCTCGACCGCGACGGCAGGTTCGAGCTGGTCGGCAGCTTCCTCGTCGAGAAGAGGACGGGCGGGTCGGCGTCAGACGCCTACACGCTCTTCATCATCGCCGACCCGCAGGGCGACTCGTTCAAGACGGCCTGGGAGTGGTTCCACCACGGCTTCGAGGGCGAGTACGCCGACCGCCACTTCGTAGACCAGCTCGACCTCGACGGCGACGGCGTGGGCGAAGTCGTCGCCGAGGGCAGCTACTACGAGAGCAACGACTACGTCGTCTACAAGCGTCAGCAGGGGCGCTGGCGGCCCGTCTACCAGGGCGGCGGCGGGGGCTGTTGAGGGTCGGAATTCGGGGGCGCGGGGGCGCGGGCGATTTTCCACAGTGTGGAAAATCTCGACCGCTAAAGACCGTCTTGCAATCCCTACGTCGGGTGCTATAATCCGCTCGCCATCGGCCGCGAGGCGCAAATTTTTTTGCCCGGCGGAGCGAGCACAGAGCGCAAGAGCTTCCGCCCCCCTACGCGGCCTGAACAGTAAAGAGAGAGAATTCCGGCTCCCCGAATGGCCTCGGACAACCGCAAAAAGATTCCGCCCCTGTTCGCCGTCCCCGAGAGGGAGGCGGAAGCGGACGACCTCTTTTCTCGGGAGGAGGCGAAGCCCGCGCGCGGGAAGAAGGCCGAGTCGCCCGCGGTCTGTCAGCGCTGCTTCGGCACCGGCCTCGAAGTCGTCCCCAACAAGGGCGCGCGCCGCTGCGAGTGCCGCACGCAGGACACGCGCTCGAAGCTCCTTGAGCAGGCGCGCATCCCGCGCCGCTACCGCGAGCCCGCCCCGCCGCGCCGCGAAGCCTGCACCCTCCAGAACTTCTACCCCGCGCCCAACAACGGCTCGCAGCTCAAGGCGTTCAACTACGCCTTCCGGCTGGTGCGCGAGTACCCTTCGGTCGAGCGCGGCCTGCTCCTGATGGGCCCGGTCGGGGTGGGGAAGACGCACCTCGCGGTCGCCATCCTGCAAGGGTTGATGGAGAAGGGCGTGCCGTGCCTCTTCTACGAGTTCGGCGCGCTGCTCAAGGAGATTCAGGACTCCTACAACAAGGTCTCGAACACCTCCGAGATGAGCGTGCTCGCGCCGGTCTACCAGGCCGAGGTGCTGGTGCTCGACGAGCTGGGTGCGTCGAAGCCGACCGACTGGGTGAGGGACACGATGATGAACATCATCGGGAAGCGCTACAACGACAAGCGCCTGACCATCTTCACCACCAACTACCTGGACTCGCGCCGCAACCCCGCCGAAGAGACCCTCGAAGACCGCGTCGGCGTCCGCCTCCGCTCCCGCCTCTACGAGATGTGCCGCACCGTCGAACTCGACGGCGACGACTACCGCAAACAACTCGAAACCGGCAAAGTCTAGCGCCCCCCAGAGCCCGCCCCTGCTTCCCCGACTTACCGCGCGCCCGCCGCCGCCGTCCGGCGGCCGAAGGCAAATACGTGACGGCGGCTAGCGCGCCCGGCGGGCGTTAGAAGCTCATTAAGGTTCGCCGCTATTTTGATTCCCGCTCGACGACGCTGATCTGGCCGTCGGTCTCCACGTGCGCCTCCTCGACCCTCCGGACTTCAGTCATCCCCTGGCGGCGCAGCTTGCCGAGCAGCTCCTCTTCCGTGACCATCTCTCGCCTCATGTTCGCTTGCTGTATCTCGCCGTCTTTTATCAGGGGCTTGGGCGCGGGGTGGAACAGCCGGTGAAAGAGCGGGAACCGGTGGCCGACCCAGTTGAACAGATAGCTCCAAAAGATGATGGTGAGTATAAGGACGACCCCGTTGGTGAGCGAGTTGTAGTCGCCGGCGAGGGCGTTGGTGGCCGCGCTCGCGATGAGCACGATTAAAAGCAGGTCGTTCATCCCGACCCCGCCCACCTGCCTGTTCGGGATGACCCGCACGAGGAAGAAGATGACGAGGTAAACCACCGTGCCGCGCACGAAGGTCTGGAGCAGCGGCTTATCCGGGACGAAAAGTTCTTTCCAGCTTACATCGAACAGCAATTCCATCTGATTACAGCTTCCCCCTTGCTCATGTGATTTGTCGGCGCACCCCACGCCTTTGACTCGCCGCCGCGGCGTCGCGCTCGCGGCCGGCTCACTTCCGGCGCTTCATCTCCTGTAGATACTTCTCGAACGACTCCTTGAGGCTCGGGTCGATTCTGAATGCCATGTTGATGTCCCGCCCGGCGGCCTTGAGGTCGCCCGCGGCCCGGCGCTCCGGACCGAGGTTGTAGAAGTCTTCAGCCCTGCGGGGTGTCTGCGCGAAAGACGCTTGCGTTAAGAGCAGAAAGATTGCGAGGGCGGGCAGACGGGACGGCTTCAAAATCATCTCCTCCGGGTCGCGAGTCGGGTAGGGGTCTGGTGCCGGATGATAGATGAGCGCGGCCTTCAAACCGTTGCCGGGGCGTCGAAGCCGACGCCCTGATAGATTTCACCCAGGGGCAGCTCGCAGCCGAGCGAGTCGAGCGTCAGCGTCTCCGTCGGCTCGTTCGCCTCGGTGTGAATCCACGTGCCGTCGTCCCGCGTGAAGAGGCGCGTGACGTGCGGGCGGTGCTGCGCGACGAGCAGGTACTCGCGCAGCGTCGGGATTGATTTGTAGTGCGTAAACTTCTCGCCGCGGTCGTAGGCTTCGGTCGAGGGTGAGAGGACTTCGATGATGAGCTGCGGGTTGATTAATGCGTCAACCCCGCCAATCTCTTCAAAC
>DASVSK010001148.1:0-3566 GCA_036388135.1 Pyrinomonadaceae bacterium
AAAGACAGGCGGCGCGCTCGGCTGATGACCGGGACGCGCCGCCTGTGTTTTATCTACTGACTACTGTCTACTGCCTACTGTCTACTATCTACTGCCCCGAGACGTCTGGCTGCAAACCCGTGCCGCCTTCGACGAAGGTGACGTCGGCGGCGGCCTCTTCGGGGAGGCGCTCCCAGCCGTCGGGGGTGTGGCGGAAGGTCTCGGCGTTGGACGGGCGGAAGGCCGCCTCCTCCGGGTGCCAGACGCGGCGCTCGACCTGTATGTGCGGGTGCTTGAGGCGGATGACGTTGAAGGAGTTCGATTCGCCGCGGCCGCGCGTCGAGGTGGCCGTGCCCGCCTGCACGAAGAGCGCCGAGTGGCCGTGAATCTTGTAGCGCTCGGCCGTGCGCCCCGTCTGACTGACGTGCATGTGGCCGGCGAGCAGGAGGTCCGCGCCGCAGGAGGCGAGCGCCTCCATCGCCATCTGCGCGCGCCCGACTATCTCGCGCTCGTCCGCGTCGGCGGGCAGGTCGAAGGGGTGGTGCGTGACGACGACCTTCAATACCCCGTCCGGGAGCGCGCACAGGCGCTCGCGCAGCGCGGACACCTGCCGCTCGTTGACGCGCCCGAACTTGCGCGTCATCGAGCGCGCCGTGTTGACGCCCGCCACGATCATCTCCTCGTCCTCGTAGACGGGCTCGACCTCCTCCGAGATGTAGCGCCGGTACTTGTCGAGCGGACGCGCGAAGCGCGAAAGGACGTCGTAGAGCGGCACGTCGTGGTTGCCGGGCACGACCACCTGCGGCTGCGGCAGGCGGTCGAGGAAGGCGCGCGCCTCCGCGAACTGGTGCGAGCGCGCTCGCTGCGTCAGGTCGCCCGAGACGACCACCAGCGTCGGCGCGGCCTCATTCACCGCCTCGACCAGGGGCTCCACGAGCCCCGCGTCGATGCGCCCGAAGTGCAGGTCTGAGAGGTGGACGATTTTCTTCATAACGGGAGTGGCGACGGGTGACGGATGACGGGTGACGGGCGACGAGTTAAGACGAGTCTCTTTCCCGCCGCCCGTCACCCGTCATTCGTCACTTCCTTCGGGACTATGACTTTGAGCGCGCCGGGGCGGACGCGGTAGTGGAGCGGCGTGGTCATCACGTTGACCTCGCCGTCCGTGGCGACGGGGAGCCGCCTGGGGCGGCGCGTCTCGACCCAAATCTCCTCGGCGCGGAGCGCGTCGAAGTCTTCGGCCTGCCGCAGCCGCCCGAAGAGCGCGCTCAGCGCGAGCCGCAGCAGGCCCAGCCGCCCCGTGCGGTGCGCGACGTAGAGGCTCAGGCGTCCCGCGTCGAGGCGCAGGCGCTCGCCCGCCCGGAGGCTCTCCATCCGGTACTCGTTGTTGCCGACGAAGACGAAGGGCGTCTTGCGGTGTATCTGCCGCCCGTCGGCGTCGAGCCGCACGTTCAGGAACGTGTAGCGGCGCAGCACCGCCAGGCTAGCGCGCGCGAACGCAGACCACTTGCCGCTCCCCTCGCGCTCCTGTAGCTTCTCGCGCCGGCGCACGATGCGCGGGTAGAGTCCGAGGCTGGAGTTGTTGATGAAGACCTGCCCGTTGACCTCGCCCACGTCCACCAGAATCTCGCGCCCCTCGCAGACGTTGCGCGCCGCCTCTTCGAGCCCGAGCGGGATGCGCAGGTCTTTGGCGAAGTGGTTGAGCGTCCCGAGCGGCAGCACGCCGAGCGGCATGCCGGTGCCGGCCAGCGCCCCCGCGACCGAGCCGACCGTGCCGTCGCCCCCGCCCGCGACGACCGCGCGCGCCCCGTTCGAGAGCGCGAGCCGCACAAGCTCCGTCACCTCCCCGCCGCCGCGCGCCACCGAGACGTGCGCGCGCACGCCGCACGAGGCGAAGGCCGCCTCGACCGCGCGCGCCGCCTCGCCGTCGGCCGAGCCGCCGGCCGTCGCGTTGATGATGACCTCGACGCCTTCTGACATCACGCCCGAAGAGAAAGCGGGCGAGCCGCCGCTCGCGCGACCGCCCGCCCGCTCGAAAGTTAAGGGTGAAGGGCGGGGGGTGAAGGACGAAGGGACGACAGTGTTTACCTCATCCTTCATCCCTCACCCTTCCGCCTAAGAAGCTCCGTAGCCTTCGGTCCCGCCCGCCGCCGCCCGCGCCGACGACGCGCCCTGGCCGGTCGAACCGCCATGCCCCGGCGAGCCGCCCTCGACCGTGGCCGCGTGCTGCGCGGTCGTCTGCGCCGTCTGCTGTTCGACCTTGCTCCGCTTGGCGACCTCGCGCTGCGTCGAGAGGTCGATGCCGATCATGTCCTTGAGCTTGCTCAGGAGCGCCGGGACGATGACCGTCTGCGCCGTGCGCGACAGCTCTTCGACGGCGCGCTCGCCGAGGGTGGCCAGCTCCCCCTGGAGCTTGTCGTAAGCCTTCGTCTCCTTGAAGCGCTCGATGAGGCCGGGCCCCTTCGGCTCCTCCGCCTCCGCGTCCGAGGGCGCGGCGGAAGAGGCGTAGGAGGCGAGCCCCTGCGCCTGCGGCGGCGCGGTCGGGGCCTGGTAGCCGCTGCTGTAGGACGGGCGCGTCTCCGGGCCGACGTCTTCGTAGCTGCTGTCGCCGCGGCCGAAGACCTCCGCGCTCTCGGTCGCCGCGTTCGACTCGGGGCGCGCCGTGCGCTGGTAGGCCCCCGCGCCCGCGCCGCCCAGGACGGGCTGCGCCGCGTAGGAGCGCTGCGCGCCCTTGAGCCCGCGGTCGAACCCGGCGTCGATGCGGTCGAACGCGTCGTCCTCCTCGTAGTCGCCCTCGCCCTCGCCCTTGAACGCGCCCATCACCGTGTAGCCGACGAACGTGCCGACGGCGAAGGCGGTGAGCGTGAAGGGGACCGTGTGGCGGCGGTACTGCTCGCGCCAGTCGAGCGTGTCACTGATGTTCTCTCTCACCTGCTGGTACTGGGTCACCACTGTATCCTTAATCTCCGTAACGGTCTGTGTAATGGACTCGCGCGCCTCCTCCATCCGGCGCTGAAGCTCCGCCTTGGTCGAGTCCGCGTCGGCTGTCGAATCGGTAGCGCGCGCCAGACCTACATTTCGTTCTTCAGCCATTGCTTGTCCTTTCTGATCTCGTCGAGCGACGTGGTGGGTGCCGGGTTGTAGGCGGCGAGCCTGCTCTTCATCATGAGGACGATGACGCCCCCGATGACGACGTAGAGGATGCCGGTGATGAGGAAGCCCAGCCCGTAGCTGGTGGGCCCGAACCTCTCGGCCGCCGCCGCGTCGTTGGCGAAAAAGTTCGAGATGAAGAACGCGACCGCG
Organism: Pyrinomonadaceae bacterium; assembly: GCA_036388135.1. Lineage (GTDB taxonomy): Bacteria > Acidobacteriota > Blastocatellia > Pyrinomonadales > Pyrinomonadaceae > QHXN01. Next base: position 3,283 of record DASVSK010001148.1, read on the forward strand.
ACGTTGACGAGCGCGAACCCGATGAGCGCCACCATCGCGCCGACGGCCATGAAGGCCCCGTTGCGCGCGTAGAACGAAGCGTCCTCCTTCAGCTCGACCTTGACCAGGCTGAGCTTCGTGTCGACGAGCATCATCACGTCGTCGCCCAGCTTGCCCAGCAGCGCGGGCAGATTCTCCAGGTCGATCCCCGCCGTCGCGGGCACGTCCGCCCGCCTTCTCTCAACTTCGGCCATCGTTACCTCCCCGTAGTCCGGAGTTCAAAGTTCAAAGTTAAAAGTTCAAAG
>DASVSK010001149.1:0-7168 GCA_036388135.1 Pyrinomonadaceae bacterium
GGGCCGACCGTAAATCTACAGCGCCGGACGGCGTGCGCGTCGCGCCGCCCGTGGGGCTTGTGTTCGCGCGTCGCGGTTTGAGATGATACGCGCGTGACGAAGTTGTTCGACGCCGGGGGAGACGCCGGGGCGGCCTTGAGCGGGCAGCGCTGGGCGCGGCTCGCCTTCCTGTGGGGCGTCTGGGCGCTGGTCGGGCTCTTCTTCTCCAGCCAGATTTACTTCTACTTCCTCGGCACGCCCAGGCAGATGTCGGTGTCGCGCTCGCTGGCGTGGCAGATGAGCGCCGTCGTCATCTTCGCGCTCTCGACCCCGCTCGTGCTGCGGCTCGCGCGGCGCTACCGCGTCGAGCGCCAGACGTGGCGGCGCGCGCTCCCGATGCACCTGCTCGCGGGCACGGCCGTCTCGACCGCGTGGTCGGCCTACCACATCGTCATCGACACGGGCTTCGCCGGCAACCTCGGCGTGCTCAAGCTGTCGAACTTCCCCCGCCTCATCTTCGTCAACCTCGACAAGCAGCTGCTGGTCTACGCCATCATCGTCGTCATCAGCCACGCCGTCGACTACTACCAGCGCTACCGCGAGGGCGAGCTGCGCGCCTCGCAGGCGCAGCTCCAGGCTTTGAAGATGCAGCTCCACCCGCACTTCCTCTTCAACGCCCTGCACTCCATCTCGGCGCTCGTCCACACCGACCCGGAGGCGGCCGACAAGATGATCGCGCGGCTCGGCGACTTCCTCCGGCTCACGCTCGAATCCTCGGCCGCGCAGGTGGTGCCGCTCCGGCAGGAGATCGAGTTCCTCAACTGCTACCTCGAGATCGAGCGCATACGCTTCCGCGACCGCCTGACGACGCGCATCGACGTCGACCCGCAGGCGCTCGACTGCCGCGTGCCCAACCTCATCCTCCAGCCCATCGTCGAGAACGCCATCCGCCACGGCGTCTCGCAGCGCTCCGCGCACGGCCACATCGAGGTGCTCGCCTCGCGCGCGGGCCCGGCGCTCCGCCTCGAAGTGAGGGACAACGGGCGGGGGCTGCCCGAGGGCGCGGCCGCCTCCGCGCGCGGCGCGAAGGGCGGCGGCGTGGGGCTCGCCAACACGCGCGCGCGCCTCCAGCAGCTCTACGGCGCGGGGCACCGCTTCGAGCTTTCCAACTCGCCCGCGGGCGGCGCGGTCGTCGTGATGGAGATTCCGCTGCAAGGCTCCCCGGCCGAAAGCCCCGCGCGCCCCGGCCCCGAGGGGGACGCCGCCGGCGCGCACGCGCCCGGCTCCAGCCCACGCCCCGCCGACGCGCGCGCCGTCTCGTCCCGCGCCTGAGCCGCCCCCGGCGCAGACCGACGCCGCCGGGCCGGCGCGCCTCCGCCGACCCCGCGCCGAAGCCGCGTGCGGTTTCGCCCCCGGTTTGTTACATTAAGCCGTCAGCGTGACGACTTAAAAATGAACCCCGAACGCATCAGAAACTTCTCGATCATCGCGCACATCGACCACGGCAAGTCGACGCTGGCCGACCGCCTGCTCGAACTCACCGGAGCCGTCGCCGGGCGCGACATGGAGGCGCAGGTCCTGGACGACATGGACCTGGAGCGCGAGCGCGGCATCACCATCAAGGCGCACGCCGTCCGGCTCGACTACCGCGCGCGCGACGGCCAGTCCTACGTCCTCAACCTCATCGACACGCCCGGCCACGTCGACTTCAGCTACGAGGTCTCGCGGAGCTTGTCGGCGTGCGAGGGCGCGCTCCTCGTCGTCGACGCGTCGCAGGGCGTCGAGGCGCAGACGCTCGCCAACACCTACCTCGCCATCGAGAACAACCTCGAAATCGTCCCCGTCATCAACAAGATCGACCTGCCGGGCGCGGAGCCCGAGAAGGTGATGGAGCAGATCGAGCACGTCATCGGGCTCGACACCTCGAACGCCGTCCTCGCCTCGGCCAAGACGGGCCTCGGCGTCCCCGACATCCTCGAAGCCATCGTCCGCGACATCCCCGCGCCGAAGGGCTCTCCGGACGCGCCGCTCAAGGCGCTCATCTTCGACTCGTGGTACGACTCCTACCGCGGCGTCATCGTCCTCTTCCGCGTCATCGACGGGACGATACGGCCGGGGATGAAGATTCGCTTCTTCAACACCGGGCGCGACTACCCCGTCGAGAGCATCGGCGTGAACCGCCCGCGCCCGACGCCCATCGACAGCCTCTCGGTCGGCGAGGTCGGCTTCCTGACGGCCTCCATCAAGACCGTGGCCGACGTCCAGATCGGCGACACCATCACCGAGGCCGCGCGCCCGACGCGGGAGCCCTTCCCCGGCTTCCAGGAGATCAAGCCGATGGTCTTCGCCGGGCTCTACCCCGTCGAGGCCAACCAGTACGAGGAGCTGCGCGACGCCCTGGACAAGCTGCGCTTGAACGACGCCTCCTTCTTCTACGAGCCCGAGTCGTCGGTCGCGCTCGGCTTCGGCTTCCGCTGCGGCTTCCTCGGGCTGCTCCACATGGAGATCGTGCAGGAGCGGCTCGAACGCGAGTTCGACCTGGACCTGATTACGACCGCGCCGGGCGTCCGCTACCGCGTGACGACGACCGACGGCGAGGTGGTCGAGGTCGACTCGCCCGCGAAGATGCCCGACGCCGTCCGCATCTCGAAGATCGAGGAGCCGATGATAGAGGCCACCATCCTCTCGACGGACGAGTTCCTCGGCGGCATCCTCCCGCTGCTCGAAGAGAAGCGCGGCGTGCAGAAGAAGTTCGAGTACATCGCCGAGAAGAGGGTGATGCTCGTCTACGAGCTGCCGCTCAACGAGATAGTGCTCGACTTCTACGACCGGCTCAAATCCGTCTCGCGCGGCTACGCCTCTCTGGACTACCACCTCGCCGGGTACCGCGAGAGCGACCTCGTCAAGCTCGACCTGATGGTCGCGGGCGAGCCCGTCGACGCGCTCTCCATCATCGTCCACCGCCTCAACTCGCAGGCGCGCGGCCGGCTCCTCGCCGAGAAGATGCGCCAGCTCATCCCGCGCCAGCTCTTCGAGGTGCCCATCCAGGCCGCCATCGGCAACAAGATCATCGCCCGCGAGACCGTCAAGGCGGTGGGCAAGAACGTCATCGCCAAGTGCTACGGCGGCGACATCTCGCGCAAGCGCAAGCTCCTCGAAAAGCAGAAAGAGGGCAAGAAGCGCATGAAGCGCGTCGGCAAAGTCGAAATCCCGCAGGAAGCCTTCCTCGCCGTCCTCAAGGTCAACGAGTAGCGCCCCGGCGGGGCGGCCCGCGGGACGCGACTTAAACCACACACACGGGAGCGTCAGAGATGAGATTACCCCTGCTTGTCGCCGCCCTGCTTCTGTCCTGCGGCGCGGCCGCGGCGCAGCACCACCACGGGGCCGCCGCCCCCGCCCCGGCCGACGTCCGGCTCATCGAGGGCTTAGGCGAGTTCCACATGCCGGTCAGGACATCCGTGCCGGAGGCGCAGCGTTTCTTCGACCAGGGGCTCATCCTGGCCTACGGCTTCAACCACGACGAGGCCGCGCGCGCCTTCCGCCGCGCCGCCGAACTCGACCCCCGCATGGCGATGGCGCACTGGGGGCTCGCGTTCGCGCTCGGGCCGAACTACAACGAGGGCACCATCTCGGCCGAGCGGATGAGGGCGGCGCACGAGGCCGTGCGGCGCGGGCTGGCGCTCGCGGCCGGCGGCCCGGCGCACGAGCGCGACTACCTCGAAGCGCTCGCGAAGAGGTTCTCCGCCGACCCGGCCGCCGACCAGAGGAGGCACTGGGTCGCGTACCGCGACGCGATGGCCGACCTCGTGCGCCGCTACCCCGACGACACGGAGGCCGCGACCCTCTGGGCCGACGCCGCGATGATTCTTAACGCGTGGCGGCTCTTCGACCAGGAGGGACGGCCCGCCGCCGGGACCGACGAGATCATCGACGCGCTCGAAGCCGTGCTCCGCCGCGCGCCCGAGCACATCGGCGCGCACCACCTCTACATCCACGCCGTCGAGGCGTCGCGCACGCCCGAGCGCGCGCTGCTGAGCGCCGACCGCCTCGCCTCGCTCTCGCCCGCGGCCGGCCACCTCGTCCACATGCCCGCGCACATCTACATGCGCACCGGCGACTACGCGCGCGCCGCGCAGAGCAACGAGTGGGCGGCGAAGGCCGACCAGGAGTACATCGACCGCGGCGGCCGGCGCGGCATCTACACGGCCGCCTACTACAGCCACAACCTCCACTTCCTCGCCGCCGCCTACAGCATGCAGGGCAACTACGCCGAGGCGTCGAAGGCCGCCCGCCGCCTCGAAGCGAACGTCTCGCCCTACCTCAAGGAGATGCCCTTCTTCGAGAGCTTCATGCCGACGTCGACGCTCATCAGCGTCCGCTTCGGCCGCTGGGACGACGTGCTGAAGACGCCAGAGCCCCCGGCCGCCGCGCCCATCACCAACGCCTTCTGGCACTGGGGGCGCGCGATGGCGCTGGCCGCGACGGGGAAGACCGCCGAGGCCGAGGCCGCGCTCAGGACATTCCGCTCGAAGGCCGCCGCCATCCCGCCCGAGACGGGCTACGGCCAGAACACTGTGGGCGCGGTGGTGAAGATCGGCGGGCACTTCCTCGACGCGCGCATGGCCGCCGCGCGCGGCGACCGCAAGGCGGCCGTCGACTCTCTGCGCCGGGCCGTCGAGGCCGAGGACGCGCTCCTCTACGACGAGCCGCCCGGCTGGTATCACCCCCTCTCGCGCGAGTCTCTAGGCGGCGCGCTCCTGCTCGACGGGCGGGCTGCCGAGGCCGAAGCGGTCTTCCGCGAAGACCTCCGCCGCAACCGCCGTAACGGCCGCTCGCTCTTCGGCCTCGCCGAGAGCCTCAAGGCGCAGGGCAAGGCGCGCGAGGCCGAACTGGTCGGCCGCGAGTTCGAGCGCGCGTGGAAGTCGGCCGACACGAGGCTGACCGTCGCCGGCCTGTAAGGCCGAAGGCTGGTATTCAGATGACACTCCCGAACTTCTCCAACCTGTTCGCCGAGGGCAGGGAGATCGACACCGAGATCGGCCGCGTGGCGCTCGGCCTGCGGGCCGCCGGGGAGTTGACCGTTACCTCCGGACGGGTCGTCGCCTGCGACCCGCTCGCCGCCCCCGAGACCGAGCCGTTCACGCGAACCGCGCCCGCCGGCACGTTCCCCGTCACCCTGAGCGTCGCGCACTTCGAGGACGGCGACCGGCGGGTCGCGGGCGCGCTGGTGCGCTTCGCCGACGGCGAGCCCGCGTCGTGGGAGCCGGCGCTGCGCCCCGGCGAGGAGCCGTCCGAACTCGACGAGGGCGAGGTCTTCGGCTACCCCGTCGACTCCGGCGCGGGCTGCTTCATGGACGAGGAGACGGCGCGCCTCGTGCTTGAACACCTCGACGAGGAGGAGTTCGCCGAGGCCCTGCTGGCGGAGATGGAGAGGACTTACGAGGAGACGTGGTCTTGGGCCAACGTCGAGTTCGACCCCGACGCGGGCTCCAACCTCGTCGCCTTCTCGGCCGGCGTCGGCGAGGGGCTCTACGCCTCCTACTTCGGGCTCGACGCGGGCGGCCGGATCGTCTGCCTCGTCACGGACTTCTCCCTCTTCGAGTACGAGCAGCTCGCCTGAGCGGCTTCGGCGGCACGCGCCGCCGAGGCCGCTGGCGAACCTCCCGCCGATGTCTTAGACTCACACGGAAAACGCCGACGGCCGCAGAGGCGCGTCGCCCCCGAACCCGTCGGGCGGCGCGCGCAACCCCGGAAGAGCATGCACGTCACAAGGGTCGAGCTGGAGAACATCAAGTCGTTCGAGCGCGGGGGCTTCGCGTTCGAGCGCGGGACGACGGCCATCGTCGGCCCCAACGGCGCGGGCAAGACCACCATCCTGGAGGCCATCGCCTGGGCGCTCTTCGACGTACTCGACTACAGCAAGGACGACTTCCTCCGCCGCGGCGCGAAGCGCGGCTCGGTGCGCGTCACCTTCAGCAGCGACCTCGACGAGCGTCTCTACACCGTCTACCGCGACACCGGCTCGGGCTACTACGTCTACGACCCGGAGCTGCGCGTCAAGCTCCAACAGGGCAAGGCCGACGTGCGCAAGTGGCTCGACCAGCACCTCGGCGTCGAGCCGGGGACAGACCTGCGCGCTCTCTTCCGCTCGGCCATCGGCGTCCCGCAGGGCCTCTTCACCGCGGACTTCCTCCGCTCGGCCGCCGAGCGCAAGGCCGCCTTCGACCGCCTGCTCAAGGTCGAGGAGTACCGCGAGTCCTCCGACCGCCTGCGCGACACCGCGAACCTCGTCAACGAGCGCATCACGGAGGCGCGCGTCCGCATCGGCGCGGCCGAGACGCAGCTCGCGCGCTACGACGTCGCGGTCGAAGAGCACAGGTCGGCGCGCGGGCGGGCGGAGGAGCTGGCCGCGTCGCTCGCCGCCTTCCGGCGCGAGACCGAGGAGCGCGCGCGCGCCGTCGCCGAGATGGACGAGGCCGAGCGCCGCGCCGCGGAGACGCGCGCCGTCGCCGACCGGCTCGAAGTAGAGCGCGACTCGGCCGCGCGCCGCCTGCGCGACCTTCAGGGCGGGCTCGCCGACGCGCGCCGCGCCGCCGAGCGCCAGCGCGCGACCGAGGAGGAGTCGCGCGCGCACCTCGAAGCCCTCGAAGCCTTGCGCGGGCTCGAAGCCGAGCGCGCGGAGCGCGACCGCCTGCGCGCCGAAGGGTCGGACGCCGCGCGCCTGACCGCCTCGGCCGACGCGGAAGTGCGCCGGCTCGAAGACGCGCTCGGGCGAGCGCGCGAGGCCGCCGCCGCGCTCGCCGAGATGGAGAAGGACGTGGCGGCGCAGGGCGAGCTTGAGCGCGAGCGCGAGCGCCTCCGCGACCTGCTCGCGCAGGCCCGCGCGGCCTCGGAGCGGCTCGCGCGGCTCGACCGCGAGCTGGGCGTGCTCCGCAAGTCGCACTCCGAACTGTCGAAGCGCGTGCGCGCGGCCGAGGGGCTCGCGGGCGCGCAGGAGCGGGCCGACAAGCTTGAGAGCGAGCGGATGGGCGTCGAGACGCGACTGAGCCGCCTGGAGCAGGCGCTCACCTCGCGCGGGCACCTGACGAGCCAGCGGCGCGAGGCGGCGCGCGAGGCCGAGCGCCTGCGCCGCAGCGTCACCGCGCTCGAACGCGAGGCGCGTGAGTTCGAGCAGGCGGCGGCCGCGGCC
>DASVSK010001150.1:0-3126 GCA_036388135.1 Pyrinomonadaceae bacterium
GCTCACCATCGCGCGCGCCAAGCGCGTCTCGACGCGCCGCTTCGCCGTCCTCTTCTGCGACCTCGACCGCTTCAAGGTCATCAACGACTCTTTAGGCCACGTCGCCGGCGACCAGCTCCTCGTCGAAGTCGCGCGGCGTCTGGAGCGCTGCCTGCGCGAGGGCGACACGGTCGCGCGCGTCGGCGGCGACGAGTTCACCATCCTGCTCGACGACCTCGCGGAAGAGGCGGAGGCGGTGACCATCGCCGAGCGCATCCAGAAGGAGGTCGCGGCCCCCGTCATGCTGAGCGGGCGCGAGGTCTTCACCACGATGAGCATCGGCGTGGCCGCGGGGACGAGCAGCTACTCGGACCCCGAGGACATCCTCCGCGACGCGGACACGGCCATGTACCGCGCCAAGTCTCTGGGCAAGGCGCGGCACGTCGTCTTCGACCACACGATGCACGCCTCGGCCGTCAACCTCCTCCAGATAGAGACCGACCTCCGCAAGGCGCTGGAGAAGGAGCAGTTCTACCTGCTCTACCAGCCCATCGTCTCGCTCGACAACTTCAAGCTCTGCGGCTTCGAGGCGCTGGTGCGCTGGCACCACCCGGAGCGCGGGCTCATCTCGCCGCTCGACTTCATCCCCATCGCGGAGGAGACCGGCCAGATCATCGGCATCGGCGAGTGGGCGCTCTTCGAGGCGTGCCGACAGATGCGCGAGTGGCACGAGAAGTTCCCGCAGGCGTCGCCCATCTTCATGAGCGTCAACCTCTCCGCCAAGCAGTTCAACCACATGCTCCTCATCGCGCAGGTCGACGACGTGCTGCGCCGGACGGGGCTCAACCCGCGGCAGCTCAAGCTCGAAATCACGGAGGGGGCCGTGATGGACAACATCGACGCCGCGACCGAGATGCTCAGGCAGTTGCGCGACCTCGGCGTGCAGCTCGCCATCGACGACTTCGGCACCGGCTACTCGTCGCTCTCCTACCTCCACCGCTTCCCCATCGACACGCTCAAGATCGACCGCTCGTTCGTCACACGCATGGCGAACAACCCGGAGAACGTCGAGATCGTCCGCACCATCGTCATGCTCGCGCAGGTTCTGGGCATGGACGTCGTGGCCGAGGGCGTCGAGACCAAGGAGCAGCTCAAGCTCCTCAGAGACCTGCGCTGCGAGTACGGGCAGGGCTACTACTTCTCGCGCCCTTCGAGCGCCTCGGACGCCGAGAAGATCATCGTCGAGACCAACGAGAAGGTGCGCAAGCTCCACATGCCCGAGAAGGCGCGCGCGCAGACCCCCGGCCCCGACCCGTCGGTCAAGACAGCCAGGCTGGTCCCCTCCGACTAGCCGGAGACGAGCGCCGGGCCGCCCCGGCACGAACGCCATGATTCAATTTAAAGAAAAGACGCGATTCCTCTCCGAGCTGTCCTGCGCCTTCGGGGCGACGCCGGACGCGCCGCGCAGCGGCACCATCACCAGCATCGGCCTCCGCGAGTGCTTCGTGAAGACGAAGGCGATAGTCATCGAGGGGCAGGACATCTACGTGAGGGTGTGGATGCCCGACAACCGCTGGCTGCGTTTGAGCGGCCGCGTGAAGTACCACATGATCGGCGTCGGCTTCGGCGTCGTCTTCCACGAGCTGGCCGAAGAGCTTCTGAGGGACCTGGCCGGGCTGATCGACCTCCTCCGGCTCCGCCACATAGCCGAGTCCAGGGGGAAGACGGTCGACGATACCGACGACCTCACGTAGACCTCCGCGGCCCGAGCCGGGCGCGGAAGCCCGGCGGGCAGGCGGGCAGGAGTGCAAAGGTGAAGACGAAGGCGGCCGCGGCCTTCGTCTTCACCTTTGCCTTTTTTTGTTTCGCCGACGGCGGGGCGGGCGCTTGAAGTTGAAACGCCCATCAGTTCATCTCCGGCCGGGAGGGTCGGCCGGGCGCTGACTGGCGGGACTCGGCCGGGCGTGCCACAATGTCTTCAACTTTAAAACTGCTGAAGGCGGGATGGGAAAGTCTGAACCCAGAGTGGAGGGGTCTGCGCCGGGCGTGCTCTCGGTCGCGGGGCTGCGCAAGGCTTACGGCGCGACGGTCGCGGTCGACGGCGTCACGTTCGACGTCCGCCCCGGCGAGATCGTGGGCCTGCTCGGGCCGAACGGGGCGGGGAAGACGACGACCATCAACATGATCCTCGGCGTGCTGGAGCCGACGGCGGGCGCGATACACGTCGAGGGCCTCGACGTCAGGCGCGAGCGCTCGCACGCCCTCGGGCGCACCAACTTCGCCGCCGTCTACGCCCCCCTGCCCGGCAACCTGACCGTCACGCAGAACCTCCGCGTCTTCGGCATGATCTACGGCGTCGAGCGTCTGCCGGCGCGGGTGGAGGAGCTGCTCGCGGAGTTCGATCTGCGCGCCTTCCGCGACACCAAGTGCGGCGTGCTCTCGTCGGGCGAGCAGACGCGCGTCTCGCTCGCCAAGGCGATGCTCAACCGCCCGCACCTGCTGCTGCTCGACGAGCCGACGGCCTCGCTCGACCCCTCGGCGGCGCGCGACATACGCGCGCGTATGCGCCGGTTCACCGCCGGGGCGCGCGGCGGCGTGCTCTGGACTTCGCACAACATGTACGAGGTCGAGGAGGTCTGCGACCGCGTGCTCTTCCTCTCGAAGGGTCGCATCCTGCTCGAAGGCGACCCGCGCATTCTCCCGCGCGAGCACGGGCGCGAGACGCTCGAAGAGCTTTTCATCACCGTGGCGCGCGAGCCGCTGTCGCTCGGGCTCGGGGGTGGCGCGTGAGGGCGCGGCGCGCGGCGGCCGTCTTCCTGCGTCAGCTCTACCTGATGCGCGGGAGCGCGGCGCGTCTGCTTCCGCTCTTCGCGTGGGTCGCGGTCGACATCATTCTGTGGGGCTTCATCTCGCGCTACCTCAACACGGTCGCCTCGCCCGGCTTCAACTTCGTCCCGGCGCTCCTCGGCGCGGTGCTCCTCTGGGACTTCTTCTCGCGCGTGATGCACGGCGTGACGACGGCCTTCCTCGAAGACGTCTGGTCGCGCAACTTCCTCAACTTCTTCGCCTCGCCGCTCAAGCTTTCCGAGTACCTGTCGGGGCTCGTCATCTCCAGCGTCGCCACCAGCACGGTGGGGCTCGCGGTGA
>DASVSK010001151.1:0-1939 GCA_036388135.1 Pyrinomonadaceae bacterium
CAGCCGTTCGCGCCGCCCGCTAAGCCCGACCTGACGAAGGAGCCGACACTCTACGTGGTCGGCTACGCGCACCTCGACACGCAGTGGCGCTGGGAGTACCCGCAGGTCATAGGCGAGTTCATCCCGCGGACGATGCGCGACAACTTCCGCCTGTTCGAGAAGTACCCTTCCTACGTCTTCAACTTCAGCGGGTCGAACCGCTACCGCATGATGAAGGAGTACTGGCCCGAGGACTACGCGCGCGTCAAGCGGTACGTGGCCGCGGGGCGCTGGTTCCCCGCCGGCTCGTCGGTGGAGGAGGGCGACCCGCTCGCCGCCTCCGCCGAGTCGATCATCCGCCAGATACTCTACGGCTCACACTACTTCCGCCGCGAGTTCGGCCGGACGAGCGCCGAGTACATGCTGCCCGACAGCTTCGGCTTCCCGGCCTCGTTCCCCTCCATCATCGCGCACACGGGGCTCAAGGGCTTCTCGACGCAGAAGCTCTACTGGGGCTCGGCCGCGCCCGTCGGCGGCCCCGACTCCGTCCACCGCACGCCCGCGGGCGTCCCCTTCAACGTCGGCGTCTGGGAGGGGCCGGACGGGCGCGGCGTCGTCTCGGCCTTCAACCCCCGCCCCTATGACAGCAACGTGCGCGAGGACTACAGCAAGAGCCCGCCCGCGTGGGCCGCTAACCCCTCTCTCAACTACTTTCCGCAGGACTGGCCCGCACGCATCCGCCGCAACGGCGAGGTGAGCGGCGTCTTCGCCGACTACACCTACTTCGGCGCGGTCGGCGACGTCGGCGGCGCGCCCTTCGAGTTCTCCGTCAAGATGCTCGACGCGGTCGTGCGCAAACGGCGCGCGGTCATCCCGCCGCCGCCGCCGGCCATCCCTTCGCCCGACGCCGCGGGGACGCCTGTGCAGGTGGGCGACGGCCCCGTCCAGGTCCTCTCCACCACCGCCGAGCAGATGTTCCTCGACATCCCCGAGGGGCACGTGGCGCGCCTGCCGCGCTACAGGGGCGAGCTACTTCTGACCCAGCACTCGGCCGGCTCCATCAACTCGCAGGCGTACAAGAAGCGCTGGAACCGTCACAACGAACTGCTGGCCGACGCCGCCGAGCGCGCCTCGGTCGGGGCCGCGTGGCTCGGCGCGCGCCCTTACCCGCTCCGAAGGCTGAACGACGCGTGGACGCTCGTCATGGGCGGCCAGTTCCACGACATCCTGCCCGGCACGTCCACGCCGAAGGCGTTCGAGTTCTCGTGGAACGACGACGTCATCGCCATGAACCAGTTCGCATCGGTGCTGGAGAGCGCGACCGAGGGCGTCGCCGCCGGGCTCGACACGCGGACGCAGGGCACGCCCGTCGTCGTCTACAACCCTCTGAACGTCCGGCGCGAGGACGTGGTCGAGGCGCACGTCTCGTTCGCGGGCGGCACGCCGCGCGGCGTCCGCGTCTTCGGGCCCGACGGCAGGGAGACGCCCGCGCAACTCGCGGGCGAGCGCGGGGGCCTGGCGCGAGTGCTCTTCCTCGCCGACGCGCCCTCGGTCGGCTACGCGGTCTACGACGTGCGCGCCGCAGACGCCCCGGCTGATATTCCCGCGGACGCCTCAGCCTCGCCGCTCAGGGTCACGGACTCGACGCTTGAGAACGCGCGTTACCGCGTGAGCCTCGACGCGAACGGCGACGTGTCGAGCATCTTCGACAAGGCGACGAGCAAGGAATTGCTCTCCGCGCCCGCACGGCTCGCATTCCAGGCCGAGAAGCCGCGCGACTGGCCCGCGTGGAACATGGACTGGGAGGACAGGAGGAAGCCGCCCCGGGGCTTCGTGGGCGGGCCGGCGAAGGTGCGCGTCGTCGAGAGCGGCCCGGCGCGCGTCGCCGTCGAAGTCGAGCGCGAGGCCGAGGGCTCGAAGTTCGTGCAGAACGTCCGGCTGTCGGCCGGCGGGGCCGGCG